>JAFPMR010000193.1 GCA_017411235.1 Bacilli bacterium
GTTGGACACGGAACAAAGATGTTGCAATATATTAAGGAAGAAAATCCTAAAGCAAAAGTAATGTCTATTAAGGTATTTGATGGAAATACTACAAATGCTGCTAATGTTTATGCTGGTATTAAATTAGCAATCGAATCTAATGTTAAAGTTATTAACTTATCATTAGTTGGTGCTAATGTAGAGAAAAATGCGATTGTTAAAGATGTTATTAATGAGGCTTTAGCAAATGGTATTGTAGTAATCGGTGCTGCTGGTAACTATGGTGTAAATGCTAAAAATTATATTTCAGGTTGTATTGATGGAGTAATTACTGTTGGTGCTGCTAATGAAGATGGTACTAAACTTGCTACATCTAACTATAATGCTGATTTATATGTAGTCGCAGAATCTACATCAGAAGCAACTGCTAGATATTCAGGTATGTATTCAGCTAATAATACTAAAAATGATAGAGTATTTACAAAATTAGTTGAACCTACCGAAGATGAAGATGAACAGACAGATACACAATACGACAAGATAGTTGCATAAATGATAGAAAGTAATTTCTACACTAAAACTACCCCACTCTATATATGAGTGAAAGTTGGGTTAAATGAAGATATTTAGTAACCTAAACAGAAATGCACGGTGAATAATATCCTTGTGTCGTAATAATATGGTGAGTATCGTAGATATTTTATATCGAAGGGACGAATTTCCGAATGTACGCTCAATGTCTGCTATTGAAAAATAGTTTTGATTTGTATGGAAGGACTTTTGTGTATGAGAATATCCATTAGAAAAAAGCAAATCAGAGTATAGGAAACACCTAAGTTATTACTATGATAGTTTATGCGAAACTTGGAAAGCAATCTAACGATTTATAGTTAATAGACGAAGAATAATAAGCTATTTTAATAGATTGTGAGAGCGAAGGCACGACCTTTGAAGTTCTTGTAATGAGAATGGAGGAATAGCCTTTAGTCATTATATATATTAGAAAAATGTTAGAAATATAAAAAAATTGATAAAAATAAAAAAAGACTATTGACAAAGTAATCAATAGTATGATATAATTCTCCATAAAAAAAGAACCTATGATTTAATTTCTATTTACATACTCATTTTATCATAATGATAATAAGTATGTCAATAGGTAAAATCAAAGAAATAAACCATATTTTAGGAGGATATAGATATGAAGAAAATATTGAGAGAAAGAAAAGATGGTGGAGTTAGCCCTTGTAGTGCTAGTGAAGATAATATTGGTAAGAAGAAATGTTGTCATATAGCTGTTGGAGCAGCCACTATTGCAACAGTTTTAGGTACAAGTTTGTTAGTTTATAATGCAGTTAAAGTAGATAAATCTTTGGATGATGTTCCTGTAGAAAGTAATAATAATACTACTACAGAACAATTAACTACAGAAAGTGCTAAAAAAGAAAATGTAACTTCTAAACAGACACACGCATTAACTAGAGAATATAAACATACAACTAAAAAAATGGATTATATACCAGGGATGCCTAGTAGTGATTATAAAAAAATGAAAGAAGTCTCAACTACAGAAGTAGCAAAAGAAGATACTACTGAAGAAACTACAGAAACAACAACAGAAGTTAAAAAACCTACTACAGAAACAACTACACAAGCACCTGCAAATGAACCTAGTACAGAAGCCCCTCAAACTACTGAAGCTCCTACTACAGAAACTCCTACAGAAGCACCAACAACGGAGCAACCTACAACAGAAGCTCCTAAAGAAGAGCCTACAACAGAAGCTACCACAGAAGCTCCAGCTACACATCATCACGATGGATATTGTTGTTATGATTGTGGATATAAAACTGAAAGTGCTTCAGATATGTTACAACATAGTGTTGACAATAATCATAGTTATGGTTCTTATAGCTGGGATGATTAAGAGATTTAATATAATAATATATAAAAAAGTCCATAGAAATATGGGCTTATCTAATATCATATTATTGTATTATCAAAAGTGCTATGATAATATTATGATATATAGATAAGAGGTTGTTTTTATGGGTACAAATAAGAAAGGTGCTTAATTATGCTTATTTATAATAAAGATAATATAGCTATAGATATGAATTTAGAGGTAGTTCCTTGTATATTAACATTTAATATTTATGGTAAGGATTATACTTATACATTAAGTGGAGATAATTTAGAGAATTGTCCTTATAATAGTCAAATTCAAGATTGGTTTATTGCTAATGATGATTGTCTTACTGAAATAGTATGGGAATGGAATACAAATAAACCTGAGTATTCAAAAATAGAAGTACCTCTAAAAATATAAAGATAAAAAAAGTCCAGAAATGGGCTTTTTATTATGTAAAAAAACAATTCTAATATTTCTAATATATATAATGATGGAACGCCGTGTATGATGAAAGTCGTACGCACGGTGTAGGTTGATGGGAAACATTTATTTGTTTTTACTGATACATAAGATGATGATTTTGAATTACAATGGAGTTCTGTAGATATAAACCAGAATATGCCTATTCCTGGAGGACAATCAGTACCATTTAACGGTTATTATGAAATTAAATATACAGGTAGTGGTTCAGTACCAAATAGTTTTACTTCTAATTCATATACAATTACTTGTAATGGTACTGCAACTTCTGCAACTATATCAGGTTTTTCTATAGATAATTTTAATGCATCTAATGTAAATGGTGGAATAACAACTGTTTGTGAGGGTAGACTTACTGACGCTACATATTCTCGTCACGCAAATCCTCCATCTGGTTCATATACAATTGGTGGAACAACATTTACATATAGTTCCTCAGATGATGATTATTGGTATTATACTTCTTCAACAGTGAAAATAAATGAGGGTAATGTTGCTTGGTCTAATACTGCTAATGGTTCACAATCATTTGCAATTAGTTCTAGCACCGAAGGCTCACGTGTTACAGGTGATTCTCCTGGTCACTATGGATACCACGCTGTTGTGAGAATCACTATTGGTGGAGTAACAAGAACAGGAACATATGATGTAAGTGGTTTAAAATCACCTCCTCCAAATCCTGCCATAGATAGTTATAAAGAAGCTGCATTTGCAGATGCAATAAATAAGTTTGGTAGTATGTCAGCTTCAGAAATGTCAACAATATTAAGTGCAGCAGGTTTACCTGATGAATGTGGAAAAAGAGTTAGACGTATAGCTGGTGATTATACTGACAAAACAGGTATTGCTTATTATGGAACACCTAGTAAAACACAAGAATTAAGAACATCCCTTGGTGTTAAAATACCTAAAACAGTTAAACTTGAAGTAAACAAGACAACTAATTCAAATTATACAGATATAGTAAAGAATAACTCTAATTATAGTCTTGATGGTACTACATTTGATGTATATTATAATGGTCACATTCAAAATGATAAAAATGGTAATCATACTATTACTATTGATGCAGATGGTAATAGTAATACATTAGAGTTTAATTCTGATTGGGCAGGATATACACTTCAATTAAGAGAAACAAAAGCTGGTAAAGGTTATAAATTACTTTCTAGTGATATAGATGTTAAATTAGGAAATGCTGGTTCAACAACTACAAAGGAAATAAGTAATATTCCTATAGTTGACCCTGCTTTGATTCAATTACAAAAAGAAAGTGATTTAACTAAATCAGCAGATTTTAATGGTACAATAAATCCCAATGGAGCAGTATATACTATTACTCAATATACAGACGCAGTATCAGGAACAAGTGGTCCTAAAACTTCAACAACAGGTAGAACTTGGACTTATACTACTCAAACTTTAGGAAACCCTGGAGTTGCAGGTATGATAAATACAGCACTTTCACCTACAACTGGAACAGCTTATATTATTGATGGTGCATCGCAATTCCCATTAGGTACATACAAAATAATAGAGACATCTGTTCCTAAAGATTCTAATGGTACAGAAACAGGTCTTAAATTAAGTAGTACTACCTATTATGTTGTCCTTAGTAAATCAGGTGAAACTGTTCGTAAACAAATATATGCTGGAAGTACACTTGTATATGATTGTGTTTTAGGTTCACAGCCTACAGTAAGAAATACTGATTATATTAAGAGTTCAACAATAGTAGATAATGTAACTGTATCAGTAGAAGAAACAGAAAACTGGTATAAAATCGGAGTAGTAAAAGTAGATAAAACAAAAGCTGATGGTGGAGTAACTGGAGTAGGAACAACACCTAGTAAGAATGTTCCACAAGGTGATGCTACATTTAATGGAGCAAAGTATTATTTATATACTACTAAAAATATAAGTACCAAATTCTTTAGTAAATCACAGAATAAGCAATTATATACATTACAAAGTGCTGGAAATAATTTATGGCAAGTATATAATGCTAACGGAACACCTGTAGTAATAACAACAGGAAATGATGGATTTGGACAGACTCCATCAACATTACCTTATGCTGATTGTTATGCAGTAAGAGAGTTTAACGCTCCTACTGGATATAAGTTAGATTCAACATTATATACTGTTACAAGTAAGTGGACAAAAGATAATGGTGCTACCATAATTGATACATTTGTAGTTGGACCTCAGACATATAATGTACCTACAGTAACAGGATATAGAGGTTCTAAAGGTGATGTAGCTGATGATGTTACAAGATTTAATTTAGCAGTAAAGAAGAAAGATGTAGTTACAAATGAAGATGGCACAACTACCGTATTATATCAAGGTGATGCTACATTAGCAGGTATTAGATATGCTGTAGTTAATAGAAGTGCTAATCCAGTAGTATTTAATGGTAAAGATTTTGCTAAAAATAGAATTGTTACTGTTATTACAACAAATGCAAACGGTGATGCAAATGTAAGCAATATTCCATATGGTTCTTATGAAGTATATGAATTAAGAGCAGATGCACAATCAGATGCTAATGTTATTGGACAGAATGTAGCTGCTGGTGTAACAGATTTAAAGGGTAGCGTATTTGGTATTTCAAAATATGCTAATTTTATTAATGGTAAACCATCTGGTTATTTACATAGTGAAGATAGTATAGATGTACCTACTACTAGTATGAAAGATACTGTAATAGGTAAGAAAATTACTGGACATCCAACAGAAGCAGAAAATGGAAAGACATATACTGTTGATACATATTATAATGAGCCAGTTAAGAATACTATTACTGTAGTAAAGAAAGATATTGAGTTAAATAAAGAAGATGCTAATCAGGGTGTAAATAAACTAAGTGGTATTGAATTTGCAGTTATAAATAATTCAAAGAAAGATAGTAGTAACCCTCTTAACGGTGGTGTATGGTACAAAGGTACTTTCTATGAAGTTGGTGATGTTGTTGAAGTATTAACAACAGATGAACACGGTTCAGCAACAACTGATGAACTTCCATTTGGTACATATATTATTAGAGAGTTAAGAAAAGATAATTTAGTAGAACCTGGTGATGTATGGGCTAATTTAACATCTGATAAATTAGGTACATCTATTTATGCAAATGATTACTATATTTATACAGATACAAAGAATGATACAATAAATGAAACCTATACAACACACGATTCAACACAGAGAGTTGTTTCATTAAGTCCTGCAATATCTACAGAAGTATCAGAAGCTGTTGTTAGAGATATTAATGCAGATGCACCAGTTAGAGGTGATATTGATTTCCTTAAAGTTAATATAGATGGAGATGTAATGTCATATATTCCATTTATGATTCAGCATTTAGATAAAGATAAGAATGTACTTGAAACTCACGTAGTTCTTACAGATGCACAAGGACATATCAATACTGAAACTCGTAAAAATAAGTCATATTCTACAATCAATTCATTAGATAGTAGACTTCAATATAAGGATGATGGAACA
>JAFPMR010000194.1 GCA_017411235.1 Bacilli bacterium
AATTGTTAGAGATAATATTACGAAATTAGAATCTTATGGATATAAGTTTATTGAACCTAGTATTGGTCACCTAGCATGCGGATATGATGGTAGAGGTAAACTACCTAAAAGTGAAGAAATAATTGATTATGTAAAAAAACTAATTAAGGAGAAATAAAGATGAAACAAATAGTTATTACTGCTGGTGGTACCAGCGAAAAGATAGATAATGTTAGAAAGATAACTAACTCATCTAGCGGAAAACTAGGATTATCTATCGCTAATCATTTACTAGAAAAGAATGAAGATGCTTTTATTTATTATGTCTGTTCTAAAACTTCAGTAAGACCTAATGATCCTAGAGTACAAGTTATAGAAGTAGAAGGAACTATGGATTTAAAGAATAAAATTGAAGGATTACTTACTACTAAGCAAATAGATGTATTTATTCATTCCATGGCAGTATCTGATTATACAACTGATTATGTTACTACTATTGATAGAATTAAAGAAAGTGTTAAAAAGAATCCTGATTTAGATGATGCTTTTAAGAGTATAGAAGTTATTGGGGGTACTAAGATATCTTCTTATGAAGATAATTTAGTTATAGTACTAAAACCTACTCCTAAAATTATATCTTTAATAAAGGATTTAAGTCCTAGTACATATTTAGTAGGTTTTAAATTATTGGATGGTGTATCTAGAGAAGAATTAATAAAGGTAGCTACTAAGTTAAGAGATAAAAACAAATGTGATTTAGTTGTTGCTAATGATCTTAGTACGATTAGAAACGGAGACCATACAGCATTAATTATTGATAAAGCAGATACTATTTTAGAAGCACATGGTAAAGATGATATTGCAAAGAAATTAGTAAGGAGGATTAATGATGATAAAAAAGGTCTTGATAGTTGGTGGAACATGGGACTTGGATGGTGGTAAGGAATCTGGGTTTATTAGAAAGTTCTACAAAGAGTTAGCTATGTATTTAGATGATATTACTTATTTAAATGGTGGTAATTATAATAATCTAATTAATGTTTTGAATACTGTTGGAGATTATGATGTTGTATTTTGGTTTCCTAATGTAGATAATGCACTAGAAAAAGTAAGACATGTTAAAAAGATAAATCCCTATACTATTTTAATTGGTTCTAAAAGAAATGATGGCAAATATAGTTTTGTAGATGTATTAAATAAAACTCTATTGGAAAGACATAATCTTTCTATAGAATTTACTAAAGAAAATGATAAGTTTAAAATGCTATTATTTGATCCTTTGGGTACTAAATGGTATGAAGGAGATAGTATTCATGATTTAGTGGAGCATTTATATAAGAGATTATCCTTTTTATCTACTACTAGAAGAGAACATACTCATCAAGTTCCAGGTAATGTAGATATACCTAATAATTTAGAATACTTTAGTTATGTTAGAGGTGCTGCAGAGATTTTTCATGAAACTATAGATCACAGTGATGGTGTTACTAAGTTTATGGGGAATGCTTCTTTTAGAGGAGATAAGTATATTTATGTATCTAAAAGAGATGTTGATAAAAGTAAGATAGATATTAATAATTTTGTAGCATGTTATTTAGATAATGGTACTCTATACTACTATGGAGATACTAAACCATCTAAAGATACGATTGTACAAGCTAATTTATATAATTTATTTCCTAATATTAATTATATGATTCATTCTCATTGTTATTTAGTAGATGGTTCTTTTACAGAGATGCCAGTACCTTGTGGTTCTTTAGATGAGATAGATGAAATTAAGAAAGTAATTGATAGAGATTATGATGGTAATTATGATTTACCATTATATAGAATTAATTACTTAGGACATGGTTGTTTATTATTAGGTAATTCTATTGAGTTACTAAAAACAGTTTCTTTTAAATCAAGAGTATTTCCAGAGGAATTACCTAATACAGAAGAATTATTAAATAAAGGGATAGAAGAAAAAGACATAAAAAAACTCAGTTTATACTGAGTTTTATTTTTTTCTACCTTGAGGAACCTTTTTTAATGTATATGCTGAATGATGAAGATTAACTGTAGGTGTTAATGGTTCTTCCCAATGTACTTCTACACATTCCATATCTGGTTCTTTTTTCACAATATATCCATTTTTTAAACTTGATAGGAAATCTTCTATATAGAATGTTTCTTTTCCATAACCTTCTTCTATTGATCTAAGTTCTATTTTATAAACATCTAGTAGGCTATATCTTTCTTCTACTATTTCGCATTCTACCCATTTTTCTCTTGTATTACTTGATGTGTAAGTTAACGCTCCATATCCTGGAATAATCATTCCTTCTAGTGGATGCATTAATACAAAGTAATGAGCACCAGTATCTATTTGGTTTAATATTTCTCTTCTTTCTTGTAAATAGCTTTCTCTATCCATATAACAGCCCTCCCTGTTAATTGTTTATACTATCATAATTATAGATTTTTGCAATAAAAAACTCGGTATTCCGAGTTTTATAATGTCTAGTATTCTAAATTATATTTTTTAGTATCAGCACATACTCCATCATCGTAGGCATAACAAGGATAGACGTATTGTTCTTCTTTTTCACCATCTATTTCTTTTAGATTAACTATTTTGATGGTCATGATTTGGTAACCATCAGCATCTATTGCTGATTCTAGTACGCCTTCTATTTCATACCATTTATTATGGATTACTGTATGATCATCTAGTTTAACTATAAATCCACTAAATGTAGCATCTGCAGCACAGCAAGAGATAACATACTTACCTAATGCAAAGTAGCCTTCAGGTAGATATTTAGCATATTTAACTGCAAATCCTCTTACTCTTATGGTTTTACCTTCATATTTTATTGCTTTTTCATATAACATGTAATTAGCTAAGTCATCATATGTTTTATCTGTTACATCAAAATAGGTATTGCTGAAATCATAAGATATTATTTCTACTTCTCTAGATTCCATTTCTTTTTTCTTTTTATCTAGTTCTTCTTGATTAATTTTTATTCTGTTTTCAGTACTATAATTAGTACTTCTATTGTCTGCTAAGGAAGCACTTATTTTTCCATCACCAGCTAGTAATAGAACAATTAATGGTAATAATAGGAATAAATCAGTAAATCTTATATTACTTCTACTCTTAATAAATAACATAATTATTCCGATTAATATAAATATAAAGAATGATGTTTTAATATATATTTGCATTTGTGGAGCTAAAAAGTTTTTTAAACCAATCTTAAACCAGACAAAACCTATTATAAATGAATATAGAAAACAAATTATACTATAATACTTATTTCTCATATTAGCTTCACCACCAATACTGAACAAATAAATATAATAATGAATATTAAACTAATTAGTGTTATTACGAAACTCTTTTTATAGTTACCCATTAATACAACTGTATTCTTTATATCAATCATAGGACCTAGTAATAGATAAGCTATTATTGGAGTAGATCCAAATGAAGTAACTAATGATTTACCTACAAATGAATCACTTGTACTACATAAAGATATTAAATAAGCAAATAACATTAGTACAAATATTGATAGTACTTTATTATCTTTAAAATATAATAATACCTCTCTTGGAAGTACAACTTGAATTACACTTGCTAATAGAGCACCGAACATCAAGAATTTAACGACATCAAATAAATCTAATGTAGTATGTCTAACAATTGATATTGTATCATTTTTAAAACTATGTTCTAAATGTTCATGACAATGGCAATCGTCATGATGTGGATCTAAATCTTCGAATCCTTCTTCTATTTCACAGTCACATTCTTCATCACTATTATTAGTTATTACTTCTTTTTTACCAAATATTATTCCCATTATAATTCCTATTATTAATGCTATTGCAATACCAAGTAGGAATCTCATCCAGAATACTCTTGGATATGTACGATAGAATGCTTGGTATGTAGATAGTAATACAACTGGATTAATGATTGGAGAAGCTAACATAAATGATATTGCTACATTAACAGGTACTTTTTTCTTTAATAATCTTTTTGATACTGGTATTACAGCACAATCACAAGCAGGCAGAAAGAAACCTAAAAATACACCAACTAAACTACCTAATACTTTATTTTTAGGAATTAGTTTAGGCATTGCATCGTCGCTAATATATGTTTCTATTACTGCAGAGATTAGAGCACCCAAAAGTAAGAAAGGTAAACTTTCAAAAAATATCGACATAAATATTATTGAAATATTTTTTATTATTTCCATATATTCTCCTTAAATAATTAAATCAACTATTAACCCCACTATAACACCTACACTATATATTATACCTAATATAGATAGATTCTCTTTTAAATGTTTATTTGTTCTAAATAGTAATAAGATACCAATTCCACTACCAGTTAATAAACCAGATAATAATGTACCTACACTGATTAGTTTTGATAAATATAATTGTGTTATTACTACACTACCTGCACAATTAGGTATTAAACCTACTAAACTAGCTAAGAAATAAGTTAAGACATTATGATGTAATAAGATACTTCCTAATCTATCTTCACCTAGTTTAAATATTACCAAATTTATAAGTAAGTTAGCAATTAATATAAATAATCCTATTTTAAAGGTATGTTTTATACTAGCTAGAAGAATACCATCATGTTCACAATCACAGTGTTCATCTTCACATAGATCATGAATATGTTCATGTTCTTCTTTTTTATTTCTATAGATTAAATCTATAATGAAACCAATTATGATACCTACTAATACTTTAAATCCTATTATTTTTAGTACTAATAAGATATTTACTTTTTCACTTATCATTATTGGTAACATCTCATCACTAGTTGATAAGAATACTGCTATTAAGGTACCCATTGTTATTACTCTACTAGAGAATAAACTAGCAGCCATGGAACTGAAACCACATTGTGGTAATGCTCCAAGTAGACCTCCTAAGATAGGTCCTCCCTTTTTAGCTTTAGTTAATACCTTTTCATTCTTTTTAGTTAATTTATGTTCTAGGAATTCTAGAAGTATAAAAGTAATTAATAAATAAGGTAGTATTTTTATGGTATCTAGTAAACCATCTAATAAACAATCTAACATGTCTTCACCTACTTACTTATACATTTTTTACATAATCCATTAATGATTATTTTTTCTCTATCTGGAACAAATTGATGATCTTTAGATATATGTTCCATTATTTCACTTATACAATCACAATC
>JAFPMR010000195.1 GCA_017411235.1 Bacilli bacterium
ATATATTACTTAAATCAATGACATATAAAAAATTGGTGCAAGAATTACAGAAGCAAGAGAAAGATTTAACTCCTATTATAAAAACAATTCCAATTAGTTATAGAACATCAGAAAAAATAGGAATTATATCTAAAATATATTTTCAAAAACAAACAGTTCCACCTGATAAAGTATTAGAGATATGTGATGAATTTATGTTAGAAAATAAACAAAATCCATTTCAATCTGTAATGTTTGATACTCCATTTTCTAATAAATTATTAGGATTAGAACCACAAGTATCTAAACCAATTAATACTAATAGTGATGATACTGATTATGAAGAAGAATATGATAATCCTGATTTACCAGGAGATATTAAATCTAAAACTTTTGAAGGTTCAAAAGATGCTACAAAAGATTTAAATGATATGATAGGTCTTAATTCTGTAAAAGAACAAGTACATAAACTTGAAAATAGAATAGCTTTTTATGGAAGTTCATCTAATGGTAATCATATGGCTTTTATGGGAAGTGCTGGAACAGGAAAAACTACTATTGCACGAATTATTACAAAGATTTTATATGACCTTAAAATAATTAAGAAAAATCAATATGTAGAAATAAGTGGAGATTATTTAAGGTCAGGAGATACAAATAGAGCAAATGCTATAATTGAATATTCTATGGGTGGAGTATTATTTATAGATGAAGCCTATTTATTATATGATAAAAATGGTAGTGGTGCAGATGCAACTGGTGTACTTCTTAAAGCTATGGAAGATAGAAGAAAAGATTTTGTTGTTATTCTTGCTGGATATGAAGAACAAATGACAAAATTAATTGCATCTAATGAAGGATTTACTTCAAGAATAAAGCATACTATCTATTTTAATGATTATACAGTAGAAGAAATGTTTGATATATTCAAATATTTTATAAGTAATTATAGTGGAAAATCCTATACTATATCACAAGAAGCTACTGATTTATTATTACAAACATTTGACTTAGAAAAGAAATCTAAATCTTTTGGTAATGCTAGAACTGTTAGAAATGCTGTAGATTCTATTATGGATTATTATGCAGATAGATGTATTGCTACACATAATAATTCAAATGAAATTCAAATAGAAGATGTACAATTATATACAAATGATAGAAAAGTTGCTTTACAACACGAACTTAAAAATGCAGGTGCTACTAGTCATATTGATGAAAATATTATTAGTCAAAGTGAATTAAAACCTAAACTTAAAAAGGGTTCAGAAGATGTTAAAAATGATTTACTTAATATGATAGGAGTTGAGAATTTTCAATATGAACTTGATTTATTAAGAAATCAAAAAGAATTTTATGGTAAAGCTGATAAACAAAAAATATTATTTGTAGGAAGTACAGATTGTACTAATTTTGTTAAAGTAATGACAGGTACATTATATCAATTAGGTTATATTCAAGAAAATAAATATCTTGATATAAGTGCTGAATTTTTAAAAGGTAGTTATGTAGGTCATACAGCAAAAAGAGCAGAAGCTATTATATCTTATGCTAGTGGTGGTGTATTATTAATTAGAAATCTTAATATGATAAAAGACCAAAATGATTCATTTAGTGCAGAAGTTCTTACAGCAGTAACTAATGCATTAACTGGTGAAAATGATATTACTATTATAGTAGCAGATACGGCTTCTGATTATATTAAATCATTAGAATCTTTATTTACTATAGTTTTTCAATTACCTGTATATAATAAAGAACAATTATGTAGTATATTTATTTCTATGGCAAATCAAGATGGATTTACTGTAGATAATAATGCTATAAATAAATTAACTCAAATAGTAACTGATTCTATGAAAGAACAAGATATTGTAAGTTTATATAATACAGCTAAGAAAAATCATATAAATAATTTTACAGAAGAAACAAAATTTATATTATTAGATGTTGATATACAACCAGTTAAAAAATTAAAGATTAATATAAAGAAAGGAAATTAATTATGGTAG
>JAFPMR010000196.1 GCA_017411235.1 Bacilli bacterium
AAAGAATTAATTAATGTAATAGATAATCTACCTGAAGAATTGTTTGTAACAGAACGATTCAGTGGTATTTCTTTCTGTAATGAATATTTTAACCCTGCTTTAAACTGCTATATATTCATATACTGGGATAACCAAGATATTAAATATGAGGTTAAAGTATATGCCATCAATGGTAAGTTCGTAATAGCTCTAACTAAGAGAGAAAGTTCAGTAGCATTCAAACGTACTCATAAATTCATACAGAAAGTAGCAGAGAGTTTTAAAGCATATTTAGAAATACTAGGTTATCAGGGATATATAAGATTATATGACCGTGAATAATAGAGGTTACATTGTGGAAACAGAATTTGCTAGAACAATTTTAAATATGCCTTATGATGTATATAAAAGCTTCAATTATATGACAAACCATATAGATGCATATCGTAATATTTGGAAAATTTATTACAGAAAAAGTAAGAAATCTCAATATATTATTGAAGTACAACAATGGAATAGTGTAAACATTGAAATAAGCATAGAAGGGTATGTTGTAAATTTAAAATATGCTCCAAAGTATCTAATTAAAATAGTTAATAAAATAGCTAATTATTTTTCTATTCTTGGTTTTCCTACAAAGGTATGGGGATTATGAATAAGACAGTATTGGATTTAATAGAAAATATGCCATATGAAGTATATGGTAATAAATACTATAAAAGTAAGTATTTTAACCGTGAAGTACCTTACTATGTATGGGAATATGATACTAAATCCAAGTACTACGATTATCAAATTAAGCTATTTTACCTTGGTAGTTATTTAAATATTTATGCATATAAGAATGATTGGGCTTTACCTATTAAACAATTACCTAAAGTACTAGAAAATACACTAAATGACATAACTAATTATCTTAGTATTCTTGGTTTTGATGTGGAAAAAAGATATGACTACAAGTGAAGAAGAAAGAAGAAATATATTATCTAAGTTACCTAAAGAATTACTTCAAACCAAAGAATGTAAACTAATAAAATCTTGGATAAATAGTACATCTACTGCAGCTTGGAGATATCTAGTATACCATGAAGTAGATGATCGTAAATCAATAGATATAACTATAACTCATAAAATAAATAATACTTATTTTGTAGTTATTAAAGTGTATATTTCAGGTGTTTGCTATGACTACTATAAAGCTCCTAGAAGTGAGAGATACCCTCAAATAGATATAGCATATCAAATAGCTAATTATTTAAAGATATTAGGATTACATGTAAATGACCATTAATGAATTACTTAATATATTATATACTGTACCATTTAATAAACTAACAAATGGTATTATTTATTGTAGAATAAATAACTTTGTAGACGTTATATCTACTGTAGGTAGAGTAGATATAGATTTTATGAGAGGTAATACATGTATAGGTTTTATAAGAGTATATGGAGATAATACTATAAACCCTGCATTACCTGAAATAATACAAACAATTCCAAGACATAAAGAATATTTAGAAGTTATAGAAAAAGTTATAACTTACTTAGAATTAATTGGATTTAGAAATGACCATTAAAGAATTACGTAGCATACTAGATTCTATTCCATATGGAATATTAACCCATGATAATAGTGATTATGAATTTCATGGAATATCACATGGTATAGAAATAAGATTTGAATATGATAATTTTATTAAATGCTATTTAACAGTATATACAAGTGGTTATATGAGAGATGTAACTATTCCATATTGGAATGACTATGATAAATGTGTTCAAGCTATGAAAAACACTAAAACATATTTAGAAATACTAGGGTTTAAAACCATATGATTACTTTACCATTACATAAGATGAATAAGACTGATAAATTAAATTTAATCCAAACTGCTAAAGAATTATATACTAACCCTTCTTTTAGAAGAATTAGTGATTCTACCATGCCTAACAGATTCTTATTAATTTATTATGTTAGAGAATATGCTAAAGAGAAAGTAGTATTTACTATTGATTTCAATAATCTAAATCCGGTAACAATATTAGATTGGTATAGGGTAATTTGGTCTAAAGTAATAAAAGATAAACTAGTTAGTTATTTTAAACTACTTGGTTTTGATGTAAGGTAAAGCCCACTATTGAGTGGGCTAGAAAAAGGCTGTTAACTGGTCCGCTATAACTAAGCGCATAACAGCTCTATTTAGTAATATTATACTGTACTATACTGTTCTAATATACGTTTTTTAATATATTTTAAAGACTCAAATGTAAAATAATGATGTTTACTAAGTGCTTTATTTAAACCAATATGTAAATTACATCTAACTTTATTATCTATATTATTCTCTTCTAGGAATTTATCTATCCATAATAAAGCTGATTTAGTTTCTATTATATGATTATTAGTCATTTAATATTATTCTCTTTATTAAATAAATACATACTTATACATATTTCTATATGGTATAGTTGTATC
>JAFPMR010000197.1 GCA_017411235.1 Bacilli bacterium
ATCTTTACTTAAATTATCGGTCATATAACTTTTAACTTTATCTCTATTAATATTTATACCAGTAAGAATACCTAATCCATATTCAGAATTGTCTTCAAATAAACTACTAGCCCAAGGAATACTATATGGCATACTAGGACAACTTCCACCATATATAGATGAACAACCAGTAGCATTTGCAATTAACATATTATCTCCAAACATCTGAGTTAAATTCTTAATATAAGCTGTCTCTCCACATCCTGCACAAGCTCCACTAAATTCAAACTTAGGCATCTTAAAGCTTTCATTTCTAACATTCATAATAGGAGGTTTAAAACTATCATTAACATTATTCTTAAGTAAATAATCAAATTTATCTTGTTTAAACTCATCCCTATCATATTTTTTCATCTCTAATGCTTTCTTACCAGCTTTACCAGGACATACATTAGCACATAATCCACAACCAGTACAATCTTTATAAGATACTCCAATAGCAAATTTCTTATCTTTTGGCATTATAGAATCTATAGTATCTTCATATTCTGTATCATTATCTAATAAGAAAGGTCTAATTACAGCATGCGGACATACAAAAGCACATTGATTACATTCTATACAATTCTCACTTATCCAACAAGGAACATTCTCAGCTATATCTCTTTTATCTTCTCGAGCTGTACCAGATGGAAATACCCCATTATATTTATCTAAAAAAGCACTAACTGGTAAACTCTCTCCATCTAAGTCATTAATAGTTTCTAAGAAACTTCTATTTTGTTTATCTATATATACTAAATTTAACCAATTCTTATCTATTTTAACCTCTCTCAAAGCAGAAAGAGCATTATCCACTACTTTATTATTAATATCAACTATTTTTTTACCTTTATGACTAAATCTCTTTTCATTAGTCTCTTTCATAATACTATTAACCTTTTTATTATTTAAAACTTTAATAATACTAAATATACATACTTCCATACAAGTACTAATCTTATTCTTAAGTCCCAATTCGTTAACTAATTTATAAGCATCTATTACATATAATTTAATATTCTTACTAGCAAGTTGATATTTAACTTTATTAGGTAAAGATTTTAATAACTTATCATCATCTAAACTAGTATTTAATATTAAAGTAGATTTATCTTTCATATTAGATAACATATCATATTTATAAATATATGTATCTTTACTTACTACCACTAAACTAGGATTATCTACATAATAATGAGCCCTAATAGGATTATCACTAATTCTAATATGACTTCTAGTTACTCCTCCACTCTTCTTACTATCATATTGAAAATAACCTTGAACATAATTTTTAGTATAATCCCCAATTATTTTTATAATATCTTTAGAAGTAGATACCATTCCATCAGAACCATAACCATATATTAAAAATTCTGTATCATTACTAGGTAATTTAAATTCTTTATCATATTTTATAGATAAATTAGTAACATCATCTTCTATACCCACTGTAAAATTATGATGACTATACTTACTAGACATAAATTCATATACACCTTTAATCATACCAGGAGTAGTATTCTTACTAGATAATCCATATCTTCCACCTATAATATTAATAGAAGTATTATTTAAACTAGCTACTACATCTAAGTATAATGGTTCACCTTGACTACCAGCTTCCTTAGTTCTATCTAAAACTGCTATATTTTTAACTGACTTAGGAAGAATCTTACTCAAATATTCCCCATCAAAAGGTCTATATAAATGAACACTAACAAGACCATATTTATTATCTTTACTATTTAAATAATCAATAGTATCTTTAATAGTATCACATACACTACCCATAGCAACTATTACATCAGTAGCTTTATCACTACCATAATAATCCATAATATGTATATTATTACCAGTTAATTTATTAACCTTATCCATATATTTACTAACAATACCAGGAACATCATCATACATACTATTTCTAACTTCCATATTTTGAAAATATACATCCTCATTCTGAGCAGTACCTCTAGTATTAGGATTATTAGTATGCATCGCTCTTTCTCTAAATCCCGATAAAGATTTCTTATCAATTAAATCTTTAACATTATCCATATCAATCATATTAATCTTACTAATCTCATGACTAGTTCTAAATCCATCAAAAAAATGAATAAAAGGTAAGCTAGATTTAATACTAGATAAATGTGTAACCATAGCCATATAATATGCTTCACTAGGATTATTAGAACATAACATACAG
>JAFPMR010000198.1 GCA_017411235.1 Bacilli bacterium
ACAAGACAGTTATGGAATATGATTTAGTTCGTATTTTAGGACGTAGATATGTTGGAATGAATGCAGTTGCAGATAAAGCTTTCTGTCTAATTGCAAAACCAAGTGTAAGTGCTTAATTAATAGAATAGGAGGTAGACTATGCAAGATACATTATTAGCAAAATTAAAAAAAATACAGGGCATTAGTCATAATGAATTTGATTCTACTATTCAAATGTGGATTGATGCTGCAAAATTAGATTTGAAAAGTGTTGGCATAGTCGACACATTAGTTGATAATCCTGATGAATTAGTAAGTGCAGCAATAATTAGTTATGTTTTAAGTTTTTTAGATGTAAGTAATAGTGAAATGTATGGAAATTCATATTTATACCAAAAGGATGCATTAAGGCATACAAAAGAATATATAGAGGTATAGTATGGAATATACTGAAATAATATATTTAGTAAATAAAGTATTAGAGGAAGATGAGATAGGAAATATAACAACTTCCTCTTTTACATTAACTAAAAGATATGCCAAAAGACAAAGTGTAAGAACAAATGAATATTATAGTGCAGTTGAATCAGGACTTGAGCCTTCTGTTGAATTTGTCATGAAAAGACTAGACTATGATGGACAAATGGAACTAGAATACAACAGCAAAAGATATATGGTAATACGGACAATAGATCCTAAGAATAAATACGATATTGTGTTAGTATGTGCTAGAAAGATAGGCATAAATAATGTGCAAGTAAGTGCATAATGGCTGATTCTATTTTAGACGTAAAAGATTTATTAAATGAATATTCATTAGATATTCAAGAAGGTATTGATAAAGAGGCACAAGAAATAAGCAAACAAGCAGCAAGTGAATTAAAAAACCATCGTGGAACATATAAAATTCGTACAGGCAAATATAACAAAGGTTGGAGAGTAAATACCAAGAAGGGCAGAGAATTTGTAAATTGTACAGTTCATAATGCTACTGATTGGCAGCTAACCCATTTACTTGAAAATGGTCATACAACTAGAAATGGTGGTAGGACAAAAGCATTTGTACATATTAGACCAGTAGAAGAAAAGTATGTTAATCAATACCAACAAGATGTCGAGAAATTAATAAAAAACGGAGGATAAAATGCATAAGACAATTTATGACTTATTAAGTACATTAAATATACCAGTAGCATACGACCATTTTGTATCAAATAAAGAGGTATCTATACCATTTGTTGTATATAGGGAAATTGATACTGACACTTTTAAAGCTGATGGCATAACATATTTTAGACCATACAATTTTCAAATAGAACTAATAACTGAAAAAAAAGACATAACATTGCAACAAAGTTTAGAGGAATTATTAACTACAAATAATATTCCATATGACATTGGTGATGAAGTATGGGATGATGATGAAAAAATTTATCATAATTATTACGAAATATAGGAGGTAATATGAATAAAGTAAAATTTGGATTAAGTGAAGTACATATAGCACCAATTACAGCTCAAGATAATACAGGAACTACATATGGAACAATATTTGCTATTCCAGGTGCAGTAAGTATTACACTTGATAGAGCAGGTGATGAAACTGACTTTTATGCTGATAATATTAAATATTTTAATGAAGCAGCAAATCAAGGTTATACAGGCTCACTAGAAATGGCTTTATTAACTGAAGATTTTAGAACTAAAATACTTAATGAAATCAAAGATTCAAATGGTGCATTAATTGAAGATGCAACAAGAGGAACAATTGGATTTGCATTAGGATTCCAAATTGATGGAGATAAAGCAAACAGAAGATTTTGGTATTACAATTGTACAGCAAATAGACCATCTAATACAAGTTCAACTATTGAAGCAAGTAAAACACCACAAACTGAAACAGTTGATTTAGTTGTAGCACCAAGACCAGATGACAAACTTGTAAGAGCAGTTATGGAAAAGACAGATGACAATACTGCTGCATATAATGCATTCTTTTCAACTGTATACGAAACAAGTATTTCTCAATAATAAATACTACTCTTATGGGTAGTACAAAGACTACTCGTAAGGGTAGTTTTTTTAGTATTCATAAGAAAAAGGAGGGATAAAATGGCAAGTTATAGTTTATATATACACATTAACAAAATAAATGGTAAAAAATATATAGGAATAACAAACCAAAAACCAGTATCAAGAAGATGGAATAATGGATTAGGTTATAAAAAATCACCTCGTTTTTTTAATGCAATAATAAAATATGGTTGGGATAATTTTTATCATCAGGTTATATATGATAATCTAACAAAAGAAAGTGCTAATATGTTAGAAATAGAATATATAAAGATGTATAATACAACAAATGAAAAATATGGATATAATATGCAAAAAGGTGGTGGAATCAACAATTTAAGTGAATTGACAAAATATAAAATAAAAACATCACATTTTGGCAAGAAAGCATCATTAGAAACAAGAAAGAAAATGAGTTTATCACATATTGGTAAACAAAAATGTTTAGGGTATAAGCACAATGAAACAACAAGACAAAAACATAGGAATCTTTTTTTAGGAAAAAGAAATATAAGAGCAAAAGCAGTAAATCAATATGATTTAGATGGAAATTTTATAAGACATTATGACTATATGGAACAAATAAAAGAATATATAAATATAAATTCAACCTCACATATCAGTCAATGTTGTAATGGTAAAAGAAATAAATGTCATGGATATATATGGAAATATAGTGATATGGAAGGAGGGAAAATAAGTGGCTAGTTCAAAAATAAAAGGAATTGTCATAGAAATTGGTGGCAATACCACAAAATTACAAGATGCCCTAAAAGGTGTTGACAAGCAAGTTTATTCTTTAAATGGTGATTTAAAAGCATTAAATCAAGCATTAAAGCTAGACCCTAAAAATACTGAATTATTGGCACAAAAGCAAGAAGTATTGGCACGAAATATTGAAGCATCCAAAGATAGACTTGAAACACTAAAAGAAGCACAAAGACAAATGGGTGATTATAACAAATTAACTGATGAACAAAAAACAAGTTATAATCAATTGTCAGTAGAAATTGCTAAAAGTGAAAGTGCATTAAAAAACATGAATGAGGAGTTAAAAAAGACAAATAGTATAGACTTCTCAAAAATGAAAGAAGGACTAAAAAAAGTTGGTGAAGTTGCATTAGATGTATCAAAGAAAATGCTACAAATTAGTGGTGCAATAGCAGGTGCTATTACAGGTGTTATAACAGCAGGTGTAAAGAGTTATGCAAATTTAGAAAAAGCACAAAAAGGTAGTGAAAGATTATTTGGTGATTCATTTAGTATTGTAAAACGAAATGCAGCAACTGCATACAAATCAATGGGATTAAGTGCTACACAATATTATGACCAAGTAAACACATATGTAGTAGGTTTAAAAAACTCATTAAAAGGTGATACAAAACGAGCGGCGGATTTAGCAAATAGTGTATTACAAGCACAAGCAGATATAGTTGCTGCCACAGGTGCAAATAGTGATACAGTTCAAAATGCATTTGCCGCAGTAATGCGTGGAAACTACACAATGTTGGATTAACTAAAAATAGTTCAACTAAAACCTAGTGAATTGCTGGAAAGTCTTAACAAGTTAAGTTGAAGATAATCAGCAGCTAAGCTTAGAAATAAGAAAGTTCAACGACTATCGAAAACACAGTATTTAATATATTGGAAGTGAGTAGAGTACATTCAAGTGAATGGAAGTGCTAGGGGACTAAAAAAGTTCAAGATATAGTCTATTCTTATAGGAAACTATAAGCAGTTCATAAGAGAACGAATATGTATTAACGAAACATATTGAATATAAAGAATTTACGATTAGGTATTAAAGGTAGCAAGACAGGAATGCAAGAAGTAATTGATAAAGTAAATGCATGGAACAAAGCAAATGGCAATGCAACACATTATCAAATGGATAATTATGCTGATATGCAACAAGCATTAGTAGATTATGTAAAAATGGTTGGTGTAGCAGGAACAGCACAACAACAAATGTCAAGTACAATTACAGGTAGTTTATCACAAATGAAAGCAGCATTTGATAACTTCTTAAATGGTAGTGGTAGTGCAAAAGATTTGTCTAAAACAATTTCTACATTTTTGAAGAATATATTAAATGCATTAAAGAATTTAGCACCAGATTTGGCAAAAGGACTTGTTGAATTAATTAAAGATGTACTTCCTCAAGTTATGAGCATGATAAGTGAATTATTACCAATAGTTGTCGAGGGTGTTAAAACACTTATAGAAGGCATAATTGATTTTATAAACAATGATGGTGAGCAATTTGTAAAAATGGCAGTAGATATATTAAATAATTTAGTTCAATTTATTTTAAAGAATTTGCCATTATTATTACAAGCAACTATCAAAATTATAGCAGAACTTGCTAAAGGAATTGGAGATGCAGCACCAGATTTAATTCCAGCAATTGTTGATTGTTTAGTATTAATGGTAGAAACTATATTTGAAAATATAGATTTAATTATAGATGCAGGAATAAAATTAATTGAAGGTTTAATTAAAGGAATTTTTATTGCAGTACCAAGATTAGTTGAAAGATTACCTGAAATTATTATGAAAATAGTAAAAGGATTAGGAGAAGGTATTAGTAAAATTACAGAAGTTGGTGTTCAATTAATAGAAGGACTATGGAAAGGTATCAAATCAATGGGAAATTGGTTATGGGAAAAAGTAACTGGATTTGCAGGTGATGTAGTAAGTTGGTTTGCTGATAAGTTAGGAATTGCAAGTCCATCAAAAGTTATGAAAGAACAGGGTAAATATATTGTTGAAGGATTAGCAATAGGTATTAACGATACTATTCCAGAAGTAGAAAAAGCAATGAGTAGTTTAGCAGGTGGTGTAGAGGCATCAGTAAATCCTACAATTAATCCAACAGCTAACACAAATCCATTATATATAACAATAGACAAATTCTATAATAATCGTGAAACAGATGTACAACAACTTGCAGAAGAACTTGAATTTTATCGTAGAAATAGTGCATTAGCAAAAGGTGGTGTATAAAATGAATGATAATTACAAATGGAAAGGTACAACATTTAATTCAATGGGAATTATAATTGAAAAAACACCAATTCCTGAAAAACCAAAACATTCATATAATCAAT
>JAFPMR010000199.1 GCA_017411235.1 Bacilli bacterium
ATATAGAAAATAATTTTAAAGATTATCCTGAATATAAAGAAGTTATTAAAGAATTAGAGTTCTTAGATTAAGTTGACAAAAAGGTTAAATTAACATACAATAACTCCCCGTAAGGGGAGTTTTGATATGATTAAAATAAACGAAGAAAACTTAAAAAAATTATTTAAGAAAGGAAAAATAGTTTTATGTGCTGGTATGGTAGCAGTATGTTTATCAGGTTGTATGTCTAGAGAAGTATCTACTAATGCTAATGTTAGTTATGATGTTATAGATACTATGAATAATGATTTAGCTACTACTGGTATTCAACAAGTTCTAGATGTACCAGGTGAAAACTTTAAATTAGTTGTTAATTATAAATGTGTACTAGAAGAAAATGCTAGATGGACAATTACTTCAGATAAAGAAATGTATATGGATGTTTGTACTGAAGGATTAGATCCTGATACTCAAGTATTTATTGATAATGTACATATTGATACTACTATTAGAAGTTACTATCCAGCAGTAGATGGTATTACTCAAGATACTATGGATGATAGAATTCATAATTCACAAATGGTTGGTTTTCCTATATCTGATACTAATACTTATAGTAATGTTAATGTTATAGAAGGTCAAAATGAATCATTTATGAGTGGATCATATTATGGTTTCTATGGATATGGTTCTGGTAATATTTCACAAAAAAGATATGTTGAATCAGATTATTTAAGAAGAGGCGTATATGCTAATAAGATTAATTCTGTTATAGATTTAATTATTGAAAAAGCTGATGGTACTGTTACTTGTGTATCTGTTCCATCAACTATTGGAGTTTCTGTATGGCCTTATATTGAACAAGTTGATGGAAATGGTGTTTCATCATTTGTATACTATTACATAAATTCAAAAGGTGAAATGCAAACTAAAGAATATAATGCTGATGAATACTATTCAATTGTTAAAGAAGGTAAAACATTTGGGAAATAGTCAAATTGCAAGATTTGACTTTTTTTATGGGGATTAATATAATATTTGGCATAGAAAGAGAGAAATAAGATTTTTTATGAAAAATGAAGATTCTGGAAAATCTGTATTAGAAGAAGTTTGGGAAGAAAAAAATGTTGAACTAAACTTTTTTGATGCTTTGATAGTTGATCCATCAGATTTTTTAAATCATTTAATTGTTGTTTTACCAGATGATCAAATCATTAGATTTTATGATTATTTAGTAAAAAGACAAAGAAAATTAGAAAGTCCTTTTAATGAAAATGGTAAAGAAACTATCGAATATGGCAATGTTATGACTTTAATTATGAAACTTGAAGAGTTGGAAGTAATTGAAACTCATAAAAAAGAATTAGAAGCAGAAGCAGAAATAGTTACAGAACAAATAATGAAGAATATAGAGGAACGTCAAAAAGTTAAAAAGATGGGTCCTATTAGAAGAGCTTTATATAATAGAAGAAAAAATAATAGATAATCATCTATTATTTTTTTTGTTGCAATAAGTAATAGATGTTATATAATATTTGCTATGGAAAGAGAGAGAATTTATTGTTTATGAAAAATGATAACGACGATGCAAGTCTGCCGATCAACGATTTCTATGATTCCATTATTAGTGATAATGAATCTATGCATTGGTTTTTAGAAAAATATGATGATATTGAAAAAGTAGAATTATATCAATATGTTTTAAAGAAAGCTAAAGCATTATCTATAGATGGAGAAGCTAATAAAGAGATGATTTCTTGTTGTTGGTTAGCAAGTGTTGAATTAGAGCATACTGATGCTATTCAAAAGTATCTTAGAGGAGAAATTACTCAAGAACAAATAGATGAATACAATGCTAATAAAGAAGAAGAGATTCAACAAATATTAGATTTGCTAGAAGCAAGAAGAAGAGAAAAAAAGAGTGTAATTAAACAATTTGCAAGAATGTTTAGAAAATAATAAAAGATATTCAAAGAATATCTTTTTTTGATATAATAATTATAGAGGTGATTGTTATGAAAAAAGCATTATTATGGCTACTTGGTATTGTTATAATTACAGGTATTGGTTTTGGTGGCTGGTATATCGGAAATAAACAAGCTAAGAAAGATGATAATACTCAAGAAAAAACACCTAAGAAAGATACTAAGATAAAAGTAGAGTATAATACTGATAAGTATGAAAAGAGTACTGATAACAAAGGTTTAGTTATTAGTAGTAGTTTTGTTAAACCTACTTCTATTAATGTAGATAATGGGGAAAAAATAATTCACTATATGGATAATGTAGTTGGTGATTTATGGTCAAGTATTATAAGACAAACAGATAATGCTATCGAAAACTATGATCCTGATTTCCAATTTGATGCTAAGTATGGTATTAACTATACGACAACTGATTATTTAACTAGTAAGACATTAACTTTTAATATAGTTTCTGAAGGAGACATGGGCGGAGTAGGATGGCATGAATCTTACTACTATAACTTTGATATAGAATCTGGAGAATTATTAGAATTAGATGACGTTTGTATTGACGTCAAAGATTGTAAAACATTTATGAAAGAATATTTTCTAAAAGTATTACAAAGAGATAAGAGATTCAATGGGTTAGATGTAGATTATGAAACTGGAATAGAAGAAAGTATTTATAAAGTTTCTAATTATGGATTTACTAAGAACGGATTCATTATGATAGTACCAGAATATGAGATATCTGATGGTGCTGCTGGAGCATTTAGTTATACTATTCCTTATGATGAATTTAATAAATATTTAAAAGATGAATATCAAATGTAAAAAGACACTCATTTAACAATGAGTATCTTTTTTTATGAATAAATTTCTAAAAGTCCGTTGACAAATATTCTTAATTAATTTATCATTTAATTAGCATGATAGATGTCATGCTAGATTGCTTTCATGATTTATTATGAAAGTGAATCAACCAAAACCCCCTGAAGGACCAGTCTTATGACTGGTCCACTTTTGTTTGTAGAAATATTAGAATTTGTCCTATTTTAATTAAGATGTTATAATAGACAACGTTTTATAAAAGGGGTGTTTTTATGGAAAGAATTAGTATTATAGTCCCTGTATATAATGCATCTAAGTACCTAAGAGAGTGTTTGGATAGTTTAGTTAATCAAACTGCTAGAGAAATAGAAATAATAGCAGTAGATGATAATTCTACTGATAATAGTATAGAGATACTAGAAGAATATCAAAGTAGATATCCTAAGATAATAAGAGTTATTCATAATGAAAAGAATCTAGGAGCAGCTGCTTCTAGAAATAAAGCTATGAAATTAGCAACAGGTGAATATATTGGCTTTGTTGATAGTGATGATAGAGTATCAGATAATATGTATCAAAGTATGTATGATGCATTAAAAGAAACAAATTCAACTATTGCTAGATCTAATAGAGTTATTGTTTATGGTAATTTTGATGTATCTTTCTTAGGTAGAAAAGCTAATATGGATAGTCAAGTAATCAGACCTAAAGAAGATATTAGTTATTTGAGTAGAGAAATACCTTGTGTAACAAATAAATTATTTGATAGAAATTTAATAGAAGGTAGAGAGTTCCCAGAAGGTTTAAAATGGGAAGATTATCCATTTTCTATACCAGTACTTTATAGAGCATCTTCTGTAGTTGTAGTACCAGAAGCTAGATACATATATAATATGAATCTATTAGGTACTACAGTAACAGATACTCATAAGATACCTAAAGTATTAGATATCTTTGAAGGATCAGATAGAATTATAAAAGAAATAACTAGTGAAGATCGAAGACCAGAAGTAGTTCAAGAATTGAATTACGTAGCAATTAGTAATTGTTTACAAAGAACAAGAGATATCTTATATAGTGGTAATATACCTTTAGAAAAGAAGAAAGAGTTATTATCATTAGTATCTTCTTTAATAAAACAAAAATATGGTTCTTGGATAGATAATCCAAAATACCAAGAGTATAAAAGACAAAAGAAGTTATATCGTTTAAGAATGTCCATAGTAGAAAAATTAGTTACTGATAGATTTGATAATCTTCCTACTGAAGAGATAGAACATAGATTACAAAAAGCCGTTTAACGGCTTTTTTATTAATAAAGCTATTATAGAGATTAATAAAAAAAAGAATAGTTAAACTATTCTTTTTATTCGCAATCATTATTATGTTCTTTTAATTCAGAACCTTTAAAACTAAAGGTATAATGACAATCGTCTTCTACTACTTTTACTTCTATATCTAATTTTGTATCTTTTAGATTTGAATTAGATTTAATAGCTTTATCCATATATTCTTGCATTGATTCTTCAAAGTTATCTTGGTTTTCTGGAATGAACAATGTAATACTTGCTTCGTTATTTTTATTGCTTGATGTAACGGTGTATCCGTTATAGAAACCATCATTAGAATAGATTACTTTTACTAAAGAATAAATGTTATCTTTAAATTCCCATTCTGCTTTGTTTTCTTTTTTCTTTTCTCCTGCTTTTATAAGAATAATAGATACTGCAATTATTGCTATTATAACTACTATAAGTACAATCCATTTTAGAGTTTTCTTCATAAATATCACCTAAGTTTATTATATATCAGAATTAAAAAAATTTATATTAAAAAGAGTTTGTTTTTCTTCTTTTTTATTTCTATATTTGTTATAATATTTATGAAATATAATGGGGTGAGGGTTGGCCATTATTATTACTTTTTTAGGAGATGTTATTATGAAAAAGAAGATGCTATCATTATTGATTTTAGTGTTATTTTTTCCAATGTTTGTTATGGCATATGAAAATTCTAATTTTATGGTACAGGATGGTATTCGTATAGTTACTGGAGAAGAATTTGATGATGGTACTGGCATAAAAATTGCGGACTTTTTTAGATTAGAAAATGATTCACATCCTATTGGAACTCTTATGGGATATGTTTGTAATTATCAGTATGGTGACGTCTATTATAATGAGGAAGAGATTCTTAAAGGGTATTATGTAATAGATGAAGACGGTATAATTGATGCCTTTTCATGGGGTACTAGTGGTAATAGTGGCTCTTATGCTTTTGTAACCGATTGTTCATTTGAATTCTTTGATAATGATAAGTTAATATATGATATTCAAATAGACAATTTCGCTCCTACGTATGAAGGTGAATTAAAGAGTTCTTATACTTCAAGTACAGAAGGAATTGAAAGTGTTAATGTAACTTGGGCGAAAGATAATCTTGATGTTACTGGTCAAACTTCTCTTGAGGGTACTTATATAGCTAATGTTGAAATCGTACTAGAAGAAGGTTACTTATATAATTATATGCTTGCTGCAAATGGTAATAATGATGCTACTATTAATGGTGAGGATATAAGAACACTAGGCGGTTACTGGGATATTGGTAAGGTTTATTTTACAAAAACGTTTACTGTAGAAAAAGAGTTACGTGTCTCTATAGATAATGATTTATCTTTTGTTGTTGATGATGAATTGACTATAGATGATCAATTGCAACTAAGAATGAAAGTTAATGCAAATGCTGTTTTAAGCAGTATTAAATTGTATTTTTGGAGGCCTTTAGCTGAGAACTCTAGCCAATCTTATTCTTTAACTTATAATGAAGAAACAGGTTTATATGAATTAAATGTCCCTATAGATAATAATTGGCCAAGCGGTGTTTATCAAATATATTATGTTAGTTTTTATTCATCTGAATTAAAAACATCGAAGATTATATATAATCGCGATAATCCACATTCTTTATGGGGTGGACAAATTAGTGATCGTAACACTCCAATGAGTAATATGGAGTTTAGTGTATCGGGTACTAATGCCGATATTACTAAACCTGTAATTGATGCTTCTTCGTTAAATATATCTGAAAGACAAGCTGTAGTTGGGGATAGAATAAAGTATTCAATTAAAATAACTGAC
>JAFPMR010000200.1 GCA_017411235.1 Bacilli bacterium
ACCTGTTACATTTGTTGTAACTCCAGACAAAGGATATGTAATTGGAGTTATTAAAGTAACAGATGTTGATGGTAACGTTATTACATTTACTAAAGATGAATTAAAAGGTAATACATTTACAATGCCTACAGCAGATGTAACAATTGAAGTAGAATTCTTAGTAGAAAATGCTAAAACAGCAGATATAGCTATAACATTTATAGCTATAGTCGCTGGCTTTGCAGGAATAATGTATTTAACAAATAAAAAGAAATTAAAAGGAGTAGCATAAGCTACTTTTTTTATTTTCTTAATTGTGTTAAACTTATAGTAAGAAAGTAGGAGATTAAATGAAGAAAAAACTTTACTTATTATTTGGTCTAGTAATGTCATTGCTACTAGTAGGAATAGTAAAAGCCGAAGGACCATACTTACTAGATTTTGAAACAGAACAAAAAGAACTATACGCAGGAGAAAATATACCATATAAAGATGGCTATCTAACATTTGATACGGATGACGATGATAATACGTATATTACAATGTATGATAGAACTGGAAATGTACTAAAAACTAAAAAATTAAGTAATAAAGAAGTACTACATGCCAGAGCAAAAGATAATGATATTTATATTATATACATGAAAAATGATAGCGGAAGTTCATTCTTAAGTCTTTTAGATGAAGATTTAGAAATAAAAGAAACTAAAGAATTAGGAGATGACTGGGGCTATAATTATGATTGCTACGTAAGAGATGGTGTAGAATATATTCGTATAACAGAAGATGAAGTATCTGTAGTAATAAATTATGGTCACTATTCTATTACAGCACTATTCACAAATAGAGATCTAACAAAAGATTTTGAAGAAAAAGAAATATCAGGAAAAAAAGAACTAAAAAAATATTATCCAGAATACTATGGAGCTTCAGTTGCATATGATATGTTAGATGAAAGTGTAAGACTTTTAAACTACAAAGATGGTTACTTAGCTGTCGAAGGATATGATTATTCTGCTTGCCCAGAATATGCTACTCCAAATAATCAAGATGGCCAAGTAACACATTGTTATAAACGAGTTATAGAATTAATAGATGTAGAAGAAGAAGAGGTATTGTGGAAAAAATACTTAGATAATTATGATGAAATCTACGAAGTAAGAATCTTAAATCAATATGTATCTACAGTTGTAGAATCATCTAATCAAACATCTATACTAATCTATGATTTTGAAGGTAATTTAGTTCAAACTATTAAATCAAATAAGAATAGTTATTATTATAGATTACTAGAAACAAATAATGGATTCATAGTAGCTAAAACAACTTGTGAAGAGGTACTAGAACCTAGCGACCCAATTATTAATCATCAAGGCGGTGGAATGCGTCCGTGTTCAGCAAATCACGAAGTTTACTATCTAAACAAAAAGATAGATACAATAGTAACATCAGGAAAAGGTAAAGTAGAAGTAGCATCAGAACAAAGACCTGGTGAACCAGTAACATTTACAGTAATACCAGATGAAGGATATGTAATTGGTGTTATCAAAGTAACTGATGCTAATGGTAATGTTATTACATTCACTAAAGATGAATTAAAAGGTAATACATTTACAATGCCAACAGCAGATGTAACTATTGAAGTAGAGTTCCTAGTAGAGAATGCTAAAACAGCAGATATAGCTATAGCATTATTACTAATACTAGCAGTACTATCTGCAATAGTAATAGTAATAAATAAAAGAAAAATAATAGAATTAGAGTAGTTTAACTACTCTTTTTTTATGTAATATTTTGTAAACACATCGATTTCACATGTTTAAAAACTAACACCGAAGTGTTAAAATCTAAATATAGAGAGTAGGTAATAAAATGAAGAAAAAACTTTACTTATTATTTGGTTTATTATTATCATTACTACTAGTTGGAGTAGTAAATGCTAAAGGACCATATTATTTAGATTGGGAAACAGAAGAACAAGACAGATATGAAGTGCTCGGAAATATGCCATATAATGGAGGTTATCTAACAGTAGATCGAGATATTAGAGTATATACCCTTAAAACATATGATAAAACAGGAAAAGAATTAAAATCTAAAAAATTATTAGATTGTGATTTAGCTGATATTACAACATATGAAGACAAAATAATTACTGTCCTTGAAAACAATGACGGTTTGTTTATTCAAATACTTAACTCAGATTTAGAAGTTGAAAAAGAAAAAGAAATAACATCATTTGGTGTGAAATATTTCATCAGACTTGCTCATACAGCTATCTATGTAGATGCAAATAAAATAGCTATACCAACAAATGAAGGTATTGCAATTTATAATTATGACTTAGATCTAGAAGAAACAAAAGAACCAACAGACAAAAATATCAAAAAATACTTTCCTGATTATGCCAAAGGGGTTACTTTGTTAAAAGAGTATAACGATGGAAATACTTATGAAACAACTGCTTTAGGATATACAGACGGATATTCTGCTATAGCAGTATATGAAGATTTTCATACATGTGCAAATTTTGTTTCACCATCAAATCCAGAAGGTACTGAATTAGTCCAACCTCTATTTGATGAAGATTGTGGAGAATACTCATTAAGATTACTAAATGATGATGGAGAAAAGGAATGGTCAGTTAAAGTTCCTTCAGGAGAAGAAATTCAAGAAATAGAATTCTTAAATGGTCATATTGCTGCAATATCATATTCAAAAGTTTTAACAAAAATATATATCTATGATATGAATGGAGAATTATTACAAACTATTAGATCATCATTAGCATTTTCATCCTTAAGAAAAACAAACTATGGCTTTATAGTAACTCAAAATACTTGTGGATATCTTCATAGAGCTATCTTCAATGGAGAAATGGAAGAACCTGTAGGACCTGGAGGACAAAGATCAAAAGAAAGAATATCAGCTCAACCAGTAACTTACTGTGAAGGAAATCATCAAGTATATTATTTTAATAAAGAAATCAAAGCTGTCGTTACTGAAGGAAAAGGAAACGTAGAAGTAGCTAAAGAACAAAGACCTGGAGAACCAGTAACATTCGTTGTAACACCAGATGAAGGATATGTAATCGGTGTTATCAAAGTAACAGATGTTAATGGTAATGTTATTACATTTACTAAAAATGATTTAAATGGTAATACATTTACTATGCCTACAGCAGATGTAACAATTGAAGTAGAATTCTTAGTAGAAAATGCTAAAACAGCAGATATAGCTATAACATTTATAGCTATAGTCGCTGGCTTTGCTGGAATAATGTATTTAACAAATAAAAAGAAACTAAAAGAAGTAGCATAGGCTACTTTTTTTATTATCTTAATTGTGATAGAATTACTATAGGAAAGTAGGAAAGTTTATGAAGAATAAATTATTATTTATCTTATTACTATTTATATCTTTTATAGGATATGTTAATGCTAAACCCGTAGAAAGTTTAGTACAAAGATGGGAAAAAACTTCTCAAACAATAAAAAGAGTAGATAATCTAGGTGATAGTTATCTTGTCTTTAGTGAAAACAAAATAACTAAGTACTATAAAAACAAAACCAATGACATAGTAGAAAGAGAATTCGATTCATCTTCTTACTATCAGTTAGCATTTGATGGTGAAAATATTTATTTATTTGTAAGCAGTGGATATAGTGCTAATAAATTCATGATACTAGATAAAAATCTAAATACTAAAAACTCTATGGAATTAGATTTTGCTAACCTAACTTATTTTAATGTTGAAAACGGAACATATAAAATATTCTATCAAAATTCCGACAATTACGATTACACATTAATATATAAGCAATATAATTCAAAACTAGAATTAATAGATGAAAAAGAATTCCCAGTTGCTAATTTTGTACATTATAGAGGAAGTCAAAATGGTGCTATCTACTTTAATACTTATGATAATAAAACATATAGATTTAATGGATCATTCCAAGAAGTATCGGCATCATCTATTCCTTTAAATCTTCCAATGGATGGTCTATGGAATAATAGAAGCGAAATCAATAATGACGAGCAAATAGATAGTCAAATATATGATAGAATATATGCTACTGAAACATTATCTAATCCAAGTGCAGAACTATTCCTTGAAGTAAAAAAAGATGGCGAAAATTATGTAGCATTATTCTATGAATCATTTAGTTCAGCGAATTCACATAGCTTTAAAATACCAGTTTATAGATCAACACTAAAATACTTTGATAAAAATTTAAATGTAAAATGGAAAGTAGATTTACCTGAAGAAGCTACAGACGAAGGTATATGTGGTTCTACCAATAGAAGAACTCTATTAGATGTTTATGAAGGAAATATAGTACTTGCTTCTAATAGAAAAAATAAACAATTCTTAAAAGTATTTGATTCTAATGGAAAAGTCCTAAAAGACTTAAGTGAGGATATAGCAGCTTCTCCAAAACATGCTCCAATAGCTCTAAGTATTGAAGAAGACAATCTATTTATTGTTTATCAAGAAGGATACATGGAATGCATGTCAAAAAATGAAAACAATAACAAAATAATGCCAACATTCTTAGCAGATACATTAGAAGATAGACCTTCAGCATATATTTACTACTATGAAAGTAGATACAAGATAGACACTGTAGTAACAGAAGGAAAAGGATCTATTAAAATAGAAAGCAGTAGTGCTGATAAAAATGAACCAGTAGAAGTTATTATTACACCAGATGAAGGCTATATACTTGGTGTAGTAAGAGTAATAGATGCAAATGGTAACGTATTAACATTTACTGATAATAAATTCACAATGCCATCATCTGATGTAACAATTGAAGTAGAATTCCTAGTAGCCAATGCTAATACAACAGATGTAGCTATAATGGTAGCTGTAGTATTATCAGCATTCGCTTTAATAATGCTAATAATAAGTAAAAAAGCAATAAAAGAGTAGACAGAAAGTCTACTTTTTTAATTGTAAAATCTTTACATACAGAAAATCACTTATTTAACACTATTGAAGTAAACTAAACTATAATGTATCTATAGGGTATTGCATTTCTTTGTTGTGCAATGATATAATGCAAAAGTTCGAGGTGATGAAATGCTAAAAATAGATACATTCGAATCATATACCAAAGATATAACAAATAATGATCATTTTAAGAAACTTAAAAATGAATTACATCATGGTATCTCCAGATATGAACATAGTATGCGTGTAGCTCGTTGGACTTATAAAATCTGTAATCTATTTAAATTTGATAACACAGAAGAAGTAACAAGAGCAGCTCTATTACACGATTTTTATATAAATGATGACTTAGAAACTAATGGTGGACCAAAAGCTCTAGTAGAACATCCAAGAGTAGCATTACAAAATAGTAAAAAATATTTTGCAATCAATGATATTCAAGAAGACGTAATCGTTCATCACATGTTCCCATGTAATCTAAAACTTCCTGAATCAAAAGAAGCCTTCTTAGTATCATTAGTAGATAAAGGAGTATCTACATTTGAAATGTTAAGATTTAAAGCTCCTTTATATGCTTCTATCTATTTATTATTTATGTTCGAACTAATAAAAATATCAAGATAATCTCTTGATATTTTTTTATTTATTTTTGACGAAATAACAGATAAATAATATAATAACACCCTATGAAAAGGGGGATTATTATGAAAAAGCATAAAGGAGCTAAAACAATAGTAGCTACTTTATTATTGTGTGGAGCTTTAACAGTAGCTCAAAATGCTTATACTTCAAGCTTAACACCATATACTAAAGAAGATATAGCTAATACTAAAGCTTATGTAACAACACTAGAAGAACTACAAACTACTGAAGAATTAAACTTTAGTAATCAAGAACTATTATCATACTTTAATAGTTCCTTAGATTCCCCATTAACTTTAGAAAAAGCAAGACAAATTACTAAGTTAGAAATTGATTGCGAATTAAATAATCCTGATCTTAGTGACTTAAAATACTTTACTAACTTACAAGAACTTAAAATAACCAATGCTAATATAGATTTAAAAGACTTAGAATATAATCAATCATTAAAAGAACTAACTATCATAGCATCTAAAATAACTAATACTAATCATCTACCTAATAGTATTACTAGTTTAACTATATTCTATAGTACTGTAGAAGATGACTTATTATATCTACCATATCATTTAGAATCATTATCTTTATACCAAGCAGGATTTACTAACATAAAACCTAAAGGCACAGAAGACTTATTCTATGTTCATATAGATAGTAACTTATGTAAGGTAGATTTATCATTCTTAAAAGACTGTCCTAAACTATTTGATGTAACTATTAAGACCTGTCCTAACATAGTTCATCCAGAAGTCTTAGCACAGTTACCAAAACTATGTACAGTTCACTTAGATGATTATGCACCAGTTTGGTTAGATCATAATACTTTAAAAGATATAAAAAAATTAGATGCTGAAGAATATCTAACTAGTGAAGTAGAATACTTAGATAAACTAGCATTTGAATTAGTACCAGATCCTAATGTAGATGATCTAACTAAAATAAAAGCAATATCTAACTATATAATCAAACAATTAAACTATTCAGTAGATATCATTGAAGAAACTGATAGATACGATGAAGTATCTAAAGTATTAAATGAATATCCTTTAAGATATGCTCTTAATCTAAATGATGACTATGAAGAAGTATGTATAAACTATGCTTGTCTATTCCAAGCTCTAGCTAATAGAGTTGGTCTAGATAGTACTCAATTAATGAGTAATGGTCATACATGGAATCAAATAGGAGATAAGTATATTGACTTAACATCTTTAGATGGAGCAGTCT
>JAFPMR010000201.1 GCA_017411235.1 Bacilli bacterium
ACTGCTTACATTCCTGTATATGGATAGACAGTAGGTAATGATATGACTAGAACTGAAGTAGCAGTATGTGATACTAATGTAAGAATTTAGAAATAATGTTATGTATTGAAATATGGAGTTAGGACTCTACAGAGCATATAGAAGTAAGTACTACTTGGGTATCTCCAATGTAGGTATGGACAGAAGAAGCTAGTACTAGAATAGAAGTAAGTGCAGAATTATTTTAGGGAATTGAAGTTACTTGTAGAAATGTTTCTGAGGAAATTGAAATAAGTGCTACATTTACTCCTGAAATAGAAGTGTGGACATCTTATGTATGTTATATAGGTAGTTTTACTCCAATGTTAGAAATTAGTCCTACAATAATTCATTTCCCAAGTAGAGGAGATGCTATAAGAAAATTGTTTGTACAAAGCAATTTAAACTGGATAATAGATACAAAATAAACAAATAAAATAAAAACAAAATATGAATAGTATAAAGTATTATACCGATAATTAGACAAATTATCAATAGGGTAATGGAACATTATATTATACTCCTGGTGGAGGAACACCAGATACTCATACTGTAAATTGGATGAGTACAGTAAACTTTTCAAGAACTGATAGAACAAAAGACATTGCTATTATATAGAATAGTGAAGGAGGTCTTACTAAATCATTTACTATAGACCAATCACATACTGATATTGCAATTCTTCTTGATGATGTTATAGTTGACAGAAGTTTTTGTACTCATGGTAATACAAATGGAGAAACAACGGACACTCCTTCGTATATACAAACATGGAGTTTTAACCTTAATTCAAGCCATTTAGGAAAAACTGGATATATAATTGTATTAGTTAATGGAAATGTAATTGATGTTTCTCTTGATAACCAAACTGGAGGAGGTGTTTATCCTATAGCTGAAGTTGGAATGAAAGAATGGTATGAATATTCAACTGAATATGACTATCACACACATAATTCTGATAATAATAATCCAGAAGAAATATATCAAGATTATCCAGGTCATATAAATAGTTTAATTGGAGAAATATATCAACTTGATAATATAAGGTCATATAATTCTAGTAAACCAGAGGGTTATGATACTATAAGTGGTAATAATGGTATAGTAACTATTATAAGCCCCGATACCCATAGTTTGTGTTATGATAATAATATATATGACTATGGTAAGAATGTTGGATTGGTCGCAATTAAAATACCTTTTGAAGTAAGCAGTCAAATACCTACATATGGAAATAAAGGTTATTATACGAGCCGTATTGATATAAAGACAGCAGTATATGACAGAAACGAGAATACTGGTGTTAATAGTAGTGAAAATAAATATCGCCAAATTACAATATTTTTTGGTTATACTGATGCTGGTCCATCTCTTGATGATATAGATGATTTACAATTTAACCCAGCAGGAATAAGTGATGGAAGTCATAACCCAAGCATTACTATAAATTCAAATAGACCTTGGACTGTTGTACCACAGGTATAATAAATATCATAAAGATATAATGAATAATAAAAATGGTAATAAGTAACAGAATATAGAATCTATGGATAGATAATAATGAACCCCCACAGACTAATGTGGTTTGGATAAAACCAGGTTGTGGAATGTATTATTACATGGATGGAAGGTGGATTCCTATTTTAGGTAATTGCTGTATATTAAAGGAAGACCTTATATCAGGAATTGACTTAGGTGGGATTCACTTCAAGGATTTATTTGAAGCAGGTACTCAAATAGAAGAAGTACTTAGAATATTACTTAAAGCTTTAAGTAATGAAGATAATAAAGGATTTATATGTACTGGTGGAGGAACAGTAATTAGGACAGGAGGAGGCAGTGCAATTCGATTAACTAGTTTAAATTAATATAAAAATGAGTGAAATA
>JAFPMR010000202.1 GCA_017411235.1 Bacilli bacterium
AAAGACGACCGGTTACAAGAAGAATATAAAGATATTCTTGCTATTGTAGATAAGGAGTCTTATAAATTTAAATTAAACGATGTAACTACTGTAATTAGTAATCGTTATTTTCAGCGTGAAAACGAAGAATATAAATTTAAATTAGACTTCATGAATAATGAAGCCTCTTTTTATTTAAAGACTCATAAACAATTACTACCTGTAAAAGTAGAAGAATTATCTTATAATAGAACTGAAAAAGATTTAACAGTTATTTATAAAATTGAAACAGATGAAGAAAAATTCAAAATATTTATAGAAGAAAAGGAAGATTAATATGAGTAGTTTTATAGAAAAACAAGAAGAATATATAAAAAATAAAATTAAAGAATGTGGATACAACGTAGAAGAAGTAGTATTAAACATCTCATCAAGACCTGAATTTGGAGATTACCAATATAATGGTACTATGTCTATGGCTAAACAATATGGTAAAAATCCAAGAGATATAGCTACTGAAATCGTTGAATCTATTAAAAAAGATAATGTATATAAAGATATTAATATAGCTGGTCCAGGATTCATAAATATTACATTTTCAGACGAACAATTAATTAATCATGTTAATGAATTAAATGAAAATATTAATTTAAACTATGAAAATGATAACCCTAAAATGATATTCCTAGATTATGGTGGTGCAAATGTTGCTAAAGCTCTACATGTAGGTCACTTAAGAAGCGCTAATATTGGTGAAGCATTAAAGAGATTAATAGTTGCTATGGGAAATAAAGCTATGGCAGATACTCACTTAGGAGACTGGGGTAGACCAATTGGTTTAGTTATGACAGAAATAAAACATAGAATGCCAGACTTACCATACTTTGATCCAAAATACAATGGAGAATATCCTACCGAATCACCAGTAACTAATGATGACTTAATGGAAATATATCCAAAAGCTTCAACAAAAGCCAAAGAAGACGAAGATTATATGGAAGAAGCTAGAGATATAACATCAAGATTCCAAAACGGTGAAAAAGGACTTATGGCTTTATGGAATCACATCATGGATGTATCAAAAGCAGACATTAAAAGAGTATATGATAGATTAAATGTAACATTTGAAACTTGGGAAGGTGAATCAGATTGTTATAAATATATACCTGAAACAGTAGAATACTTAGAGAAAAAAGGTTTAATAGAAGAAAGCCAAGGAGCTAAGATAATTAATGTTTCAGAACCAGATGACAATCATGAAGTACCTCCAGTGCTAATGATTAAATCAAATGGAGCAGCTTCATATGAAGCGACAGATGTAGCATGTTTGTGGGAAAGAATGCATCTATTCCATCCAGATGAAATATGGTATCTAACAGATGCAAGACAAGCCCTACACTTTGAACAAGTATTTAGAGCAGCATATAAATCAGAAATAGTACCTGAAACAACAAATCTAGAATTCATTCCATTTGGAACTATGAATGGTGCTGATGGTAAACCATTTAAAACCAGAGATGGTGGAGTAATGACTCTAGAAGCATTATTAGATATGGCTAAAGTAGAATGCGAAAAGAAAATATTACCAAACATTACTGGAGAAGAAAGAAACAATGTTGCAGAAGATGTAGCAATCTCAGCAGTTAAATATGCAGACTTAATTCCATTCAGACTTACTGACTACAACTTTGATCCAGTTAGATTTGCTGATTTACAAGGCAAAACAGGACCATATTTACTATATTCAACAATTAGAATGAAATCACTATTAAAAAAGGCAGAAGAAGCTAAAATCGACTTTAAAAAGTGTGTTAAATTAAATGATAAAAATGATAGAGAAGTAATAATTAGTTTATTAAATATTAGAAGTGTCTTAAAGAAGTCATTTAATACAAGATCATTAAATGATATAGCAGAGCACTTATACAAAGTAACAAACTTATATAATAACTTCTATTCAAATAACCATGTATTAACAGAAGAAAATAAAGAACTACAAGAGTCATGGTTAATGCTAACTAAGGTAGTTTACGACAATAATTTAAAACTATTAAACATCCTTGGAATCAAGGTTCCAGAAAGAATGTAATACAAAAAATATAAAAAATGTTAATTTACGTATTGTCATATGATAAAAAACATGTATAATTGTACCTAGTGAAATTATTTGGAGGTATCTTTTTATGAAATTAAAAGATTTAACACCAGAAGACATTGACGCAATGTCCTATGATGATTTAGCATTAATGATTCTAACAGAAACAAACAAACAAATGAAAATTAATGAATTATTTAAAGAAGTTTGCAAATATGCAAGATTATCAGATGATGAATATGTTGAAAAACTTCCTGCATTCTTTGATGTATTATCTACTGATCATAGATTTATAATGTTAGAGAATGGTTTATGGGATTTAAAAACCAAACATTCTACTAAAGTAGTAATAGACAACGAAGAAGATGAAGAAGAAATAATAGAAGAAGATATCGACATGGATGAAGCAGAAGATAAAGATGAAGACGAAAACATCTATAGTGACGAAGAAGACGATGACGATATCACAGACGATGATGACGATCTAAAAGATTTAGTTATTATTGATGAAGATGATGAACAAATGGTTTAATAACCATTTGTTTTTATGTTATAATACTAACCGGAAAGGCGGATTACTATGTTTGAAAGATTAGATGCCGTTAAAACAAAATATGAAGAACTAGCAAAAGAATTAACTAGTCCTGAAGTATTAAATGATTATAATAAGTTAAAAAAACTATCTAAAGAACAAAAAGACTTAGAAGAAACTTATAACAAATATGAAGAATATAAAAAAGTAGAAAGCAATCTAGAAGAAGCTAATAGTTTACTAGATGATCCAGAAATGGGCGAAATGGCTAAATTAGAAGCTGAAGAACTAGAAGTTAAAAAAGAAAAACTACTTTCTGAATTAGAGATACTTCTTATTCCCAAGGATGAAAACGATGATAAGAATATCATCATGGAAATCAGAGGAGCAGCAGGTGGCGACGAAGCTAACATCTTTGCTGGAGATTTATTTAGAATGTATCAAAGATATGCTGACTCACAAGGATGGAAAATGGAAATCATTGATTCAGAAGCTGGTACAGCTGGAGGTTTCTCTCAAATAGAAGCAAAGATCAAAGGAGAAAACGTTTATTCTAGATTAAAATATGAATCTGGTTCACACAGAGTTCAAAGAATACCTGTAACTGAATCAAACGGACGTATTCAAACATCTACTGCTACTGTACTTATCATGCCAGAAGTAGAAGATGTAGAAATAGATATTAATCCTAACGATTTAAGAATCGATGTTTACTGTGCAACAGGACACGGAGGACAAGGAGTAAATACAACACCAAGTGCTGTACGTATTACTCACTTACCAACAAATACTGTAGTAACTTGTCAAAATGAAAGAAGTCAATTACAAAATAAAGCTCAAGCTATGGAAGTATTAAAAGCTAGACTTTATCAAATGGCTCAAGAAGAACAAGATGCAGCTGTAGGTAATGAAAGAAGAAGTAAAATCGGTACTGGTGATAGAGCAGAAAAGATTAGAACATATAACTATCCACAAAATAGAGTTACAGACCATCGTATCGGTTATACAACAAACAACTTAGATAGAGTTATGGATGGCGATCTAGACGAAATAATAGATGCCTTAATAAATGAAGATATCCGTCGTAAACTAGCTGGCGAATAATGACAGAAGAAGAATATATAAAAAAATACATTCATCCAGAAGATAATCTTGATGAAGCATTAGAAAGATTAAGAAATGGAGAACCAGTTCAATATATAGTAGGAGATACAAACTTCTATGGAAATATTATTAAAGTAAACAAAGATGTTTTAATACCACGTCCTGAAACAGAAGAACTAGTAGAAAAAACATATAATTATATTAAAGATATATTTAATAATGATATAGACGTATTGGATATTGGGACTGGTAGTGGATGTATACCAATCACTTTAAAAAAACTACTTCCAACATCCAATTTAACAGGTGTAGACATCTCAGAAAAAGCCCTAAAAGTAGCGGAAGAGAATAAAATAATCAACAACGTGTCGATTACGTTTTTACAAAGTGATATCTTCAAAAATGTAAAAGGAAAATACGATGTAATCATCAGTAATCCTCCTTACATTAGAGAAGATGAAGAGATAATGGATATCGTCAAAAATAACGAACCTCATTTAGCATTATATGCCAAAGATAATGGATTATATTTTTATAAAGAAATAATCAAAGAAGCACATAACTATTTAAAAGACAAATACATAATAGCTTTTGAAATAGGAGAGGAACAAGGTAGTGATATAGTTAATATTGCTAAAGAGTATTTCCCTGATTCAAAAGTAATTTTAGAAAAGGATTTAAGACATCTAGATAGGTTTGTGTTTATAATAAAAAATTAAAATCACCTAATGGTGATTTTTTCGGTACTTATGCCGAAAAATCAAGTTTGAATTGACAAATTTTAACTTAAATTATATATTAATACCGGGAGAATAATTTTCCTAAAATGATAAAAATTGAGCGTGATGTAAATGAAGAAATTCAAAATTGAAGGACAACACGAATTAACAGGTGAAATCAAAATCAGCGGTGCTAAAAATAGTGTTGTAGCTTTAATACCAGCAGCGATTTTATCAGATGATAAAGTTACACTTTATAATGTACCAGATATATCTGATACAAAAGCGCTAATGGAAATAATCGAATTATTAAATGGTAAAATAGAATATAAAGATGAAACAATGAAAATTGATACTAGTAAAATAGAAAATAAAGTAGTACCAGAAGATATGTCTAAAAAACTAAGAGCTTCTTATTACTTTATGGGAGCTTTACTAGCAAAATTCAAATATGCTGAAATCTATTTTCCAGGCGGATGTAATATTGGATCTCGTCCAATAGATTTCCATATCAAAGGATTTAAAAAATTAGGAGCAAAAGTTAAAATCGAAGGTAATAAATATATTATCAAAGCAGAAAAACTTAAAGGAGCTCGTATTTATTTAGATTTTGCTTCAGTTGGAGCAACAATCAATATTATGTTAGCAGCAGTTAAAGCAGAAGGAACTACATATATTTCCAATGCTGCTAAAGAACCTGAAATCGTTAATATAGCAACATTATTAAATAATATGGGTGCTAAAATAACTGGTGCAGGTACAAGTGAAATTAAAATTGAAGGTGTAGAAAAACTAGGTAAAGGTGTAATTGATGTAATACCTGACCGTATCGAAGCAGGTACTTATGTTATTATTGGAGCTTTACTTGGTAAGAAATTAAAGATATCTGGAATCATTGAAGATCATATCGAAGCACTCCTTTCTAAACTAAAAGAAATGGGTGTTGAACTAAAAGTTGAAAATGATCAAGATATTATCATCAGTAAACCTGAAGAATTTAAACCTATTAATGTTAAAACATTAGTATTCCCAGGATTTGCAACTGACTTAGGTCAACCAATGAGTGTATTATTAACTCAAGCAAATGGTATGTCTATATTTGAAGAAACAATCTATGAAAATAGAATGGGTCATATCAAATATCTACAAAAGATGGGAGCTAATATAACTACTACTGATCGTACAGCTATTATTACTGGACCAGCTAAACTATATGGAACAGATGTTGTAGCAACTGACCTAAGAGCAGGAGCAGCAATGGTAATAGCAGGATTAATAGCAGAGGGAACTACATATGTAGAAGAAATAGAACATGTCCTAAGAGGATATGAAAATATAATTGAAAAACTTACTAATGTAGGTGCCAAAATAGAGATAATTGAAGAATAGCAGAATTTGACATTCTGCTCTTTATTTGGTAAAATTCCAATATATGTTGTGGTGCATTATCCTAGTCACAAACATTATCTGAAGGTGGGGCTAAAAATCTACCAGATTGTACTTAAGACACTTTGTACACTTGCTTGATTCGCCCAGATTCGGGTGGGTGTATGATTTAAGATCTAAGGAGAGATTATAACGGCATATAATCGATGATCCTTTCATCCCGTCGCCAAAAATACAACCAGTGCATGCTATGAGTGATTATGAGGAATTGTTAACGATATAAATGTTGCATGAAATCATAATTGCAAAAGTAGATAACGATAATTCATTTGTGTCAGAGAAATTCTCTAGGGTGTTACATATTATAAGGTTTGAAGTGCGGACTAAGTGGTAATCGAGTAATCGAACAAGGCAACATTCGATTGATTCCTTTAATGAGAAATCGCCAACGAGTAATCTATGGTAGGAATTAGTGAAATACAACTCGACCAAAGCCGTAAAATTAATTTATAATATTACCAAACATGTTTTTTTTTGACTAAATCAAGGAGAGATTAAAAATGAAAAATGATAATAAGAAATGGATAGTCATCGTGTTTATCTTAGCTTTCGTATTATCAATAGTATTTAGTGGAGCATCCACTGTATTATCAAATAATTTAAATACACCATTACTAATAATAGTTACACTGTTAGTAGTAGCTATTGGTATCTTATTTGATATGATTGGTGTAGCAGTTCTATCATGTGAAGAAGCATTCTTACATGCTAGAGCATCTAAAAAGATTAAGGGAGCTAAAGAAGCAATTAAATTAGTTAAAAGCGCTCCAAAAGTATCATCAGTATGTTGCGACGTAGTAGGTGATATTTGTGGTATCGTATCAGGTACCTTAGGAGCAGTAGTAACACTTAATATTGCTAACTACTTTGACTTCAGTGCTACCTTAACAACAATCCTAGTTACAGCTGTAATATCTGCTTTAACAGTAGGATTTAAAGCTATATTTAAAGCAGTAGCTACTAAAAATGCTGATAAAATAATCTTAGCAGCAGGAAAAGTAGTAAGATTTTTTACATTTAACAAAGAAAAATAAGTATTTATACTTGCTAAGTTAAATACTTGTGATATAATACATAAGACGAAGAAATTACTATGTCTGACATTACTAGACATGGCGGAAGGAGTATGTTTAATGAAAAAAGATATTCATCCAGAAGTAAAAGATTGCAAAGTTACTTGTGTTTGTGGAAACACATTCATGACTAAATCTACAAAAGACGAAATCCATGTAGAAGTTTGTTCTGAATGTCATCCATTCTATACAGGAAAACAAGGAAAAGCTAAAAAAACTGGAGCTATTGAAAAATTCAACAAAAGATTTGAAGCTGCTAAATAGTAGCTTTTTTTGTGGAATAGAATTAAAAGACAATATTAAAATATTGTCTTTTCTTTTTGCCAAAAATTGATGTGCTATAATGTAAGGCACCTCGATACATGGGAAGAGTTGGATTTGAATATAAATAACAACTTTATACCCATAAAATAGAAAGAAGGGTTGAAGATTAATTAATGAGGAATATTAAAGGAGGAAAGGTTATGAAAGTAACGGAAGAAAACAAAGAAGAATTATTAGAAAATTACATACGCGATATATATATGTCTACGCAATTTGCAAATCCAGCCTGGAATCACCATATTAAACCTACTATAAAAACTATAAAAAGCCTATCACATACAGCTTTAGTCTCTCAATATGCATTAACTCTAGAATTAGTTATACGTATAAGTAAAGAATGTAATATTTTATCAAAGATATTACACGATGAGCCATTTGAACCATATAGTCTCAAAAAATTTAGTGAAAATTTTGAAAGGATAGCAAAAAAAGAACTAACAAGAGAACTAACTGAAAAAGAAAAAATATTAATATTTAGACGAGAAGCGAGTGCACGACGTAAAAAGACAAATAAATCAATGAGATTAGAATTAATTGATTTGGTAAAAAATTTAAAAACTTTAGGATTTAAAAAAACTAAAAATGGAAAATATATAAAAAAAGCAAAGGAAGGTAGATTTGAAGTAATTCCATTAATAGATTTTAAAAGATCATCATTTAAATACGAAGATAATGAGTATACTGTGTATATTGACCCTGTTAGACAGTCTTATATGTTTGTTAACAAAAAAGATTTAAGAATAGGTATAGCATATGATAGAGTAAACGATGAAACAACGTGTAGTAAGATAAATAAAAAAAATCGCCCATCAATAGTTATATGTTCAAAAAGAACCAAAGAAATGATTGATAAATATATTGACATAATAGATGAAGAATTTAGAAATATTACCAAACCAAACGCATTATCGTATATTGCATAGAGATGACGATTAAGATGTCTAGACAGTGTTAAAGTAAACACTGTCTTTTCTTATTGTTTAAATAAAGTGTGATATAATAAAGTTGGTGATATCTATGGGGAAAATTGGTTATTTATTCAAAAGAATAACAAGTATGAGTTATAAGAGTTTCTTTGAAACTATTGACTTTGTACACAAACAAAATGGAAAGAACAAAGTATTTAT
>JAFPMR010000203.1 GCA_017411235.1 Bacilli bacterium
TTAATGTAAGAGCAGTAAACAAATCAGATTCTCATGAAGGTAGATTAATCTTAAAGAAAGTAATCGAAAATGCAACTGATGAAAATACAGTATTCCACTTCAATGTAAAAATTGGAGATAGTGTACAAACAGTTGATCTAAAAGCTGGTAGAAGTTGGACATCTGATGTGGTTACTTGGGTTGGTGACAATGCTCCAGCATATGAAGTAACAGAGGTTAATGTCCCAGCAGGATATAGCCAAGTTAGAATAGATAATGGAACAGGAACATTAAGTTCAACACAAACTGTTACAGCAACAGCTGTAAACAGAGCAGACGAACATAATGGCCAAGTTGCAGTAACTAAGAAAATAGTAACAGATGAAAAATTAAAACCAGAAGCAGTTGAAGGAAGATTCACTGTTAAGATTACAATCACTGGTACATTCGAAGCTGATGGAGAAAGCGTAGTAAATGGATCAAGAACATATACTAAAGAAATAGCTGCAGATGAAACATTTACATCTCCAAACATTAAATGGTATGGAAACAATGCTCCACTTTATAGTATAAGTGAGACAAACCTTCCAAAAGGATGGGTATTAGAATCAATTACTAATAAGAGTGGTAAATTATCAGATGGCCATACAGTAAATGCTACAATTACAAACAGTTTAACAACAGAAGTAATAATCGACCTAACTATGGAACTTGGTGGTATCGTTTGGGAAGACTTAACTGATGATGAAAAATTAGTTGAGAGAATCAATGATACAGGAAAAGGACACATAGCTGATGGTAGATATGATAAAGATAATGAATTAGGTATTTCAGGAGTTGAAGTTTATGTAGAGAAAGTTCTATATGGACAAGGCGGAAATGAAATAGCTAGAGTTGCTCCAATCGCATACGAAGAGAGTGGTTCTCCACTTTCATTCCCAGTATACACTTCAGCAAGTGATCTAGGAAAATGGAGCGTACCAAGAATTGAACTTGGTGTAACAGAAGCTGAAAAAGCAATGGGTGCATCATATGCAAGATTCAATATTAGATTCGTATATGATGGACAAACATATGAACCAACAGTTCCACTTGTAAATGGAGATGCTGCTGCATATAGAGCTGCATCAACAGCTGCAAAAGAAGGCTGGTTCGATAACTCAATGGCTGATGACATTAATAGACAAGAAGTAAACAACAGAGTAGCTGAAGTATATGGTGGCAATGCTGCTAACGATACTTCAACAGACGGATATGTAAGAGGATTAGATGGAACAGAAGCTACTATTAGATATAATACAGCTTCAGGTGATGATGGAAAATTAGCTACATCAACAGTTGTTACAAGAGACAACAACAATGTTGCTTTACCATTATTCAAAGCTAAAGCTACAACTGATAAAGTTGGTTTAGTATATCCATTTAATAATAGATCTCATCTATATGATATAGATAAGAAATTAACTGAATATGGAATCGTTGAAACATATCACTATATTGCAACATATCCATATACACAAAACATTAACTTAGGTTTAGTAAAGAGAGAAACATCTGATTTATCAATTGCAAAAGACTTAGATAAAGCTATAGTAGTTGCAAATGGTAAGATGTTAACTTACAAATACAATAGTATCTTAAATAAATTAAGTGAAGGCCCATTAGTTGCAATCGAATCAAGAGATACAGTTAATGGATACAAACTAAATGTTTATAGCACAGATTACTATTACAGATCATCAATTTATGATCACTTACTAAACGAAAATGGAGCTGGATTAAAAGCTGCATTAGATAATTTCTATAGTGAAATGGGATTCCAAAACGAATCTAAAGATTCTGAGTTAGAGATTTACTTAAACTACAAAGTTCTAGTATTCAATAACTCACAAGGTGATTACATAGCTACAGTAAATAAACTTGCTGATTACTATGACGAGTCATTAGAATTAGTAAGAGAAGATACAATGGCATATGTAAACACACAAGATACAGCAAATGATCAAATCAATGAAGGTTTAGTAAAAGTTGCAAACAAACCAACATACACAACATCACAAGGACAAACAAACGTAGTAAGTTGGATTGATACTCAAGAAGGTATTCCTTCACCTGCAATCGTAGGTGCAAATAGAAGTAGCAAAGTTAAATCAATGACAACTACTTCACTAAAAGATATCAGACTTGAAAGAGGACAATACATACTTCTTGATATGACATTTAAAGTAAATAAACAAACTAACGACCAAGGTGTTGAAGACGCAATCATCTTAGGTGAAAAGAATAATATTGCAGAGATTGCAAGCTACTCTATCTATGATAGAGAAGGAAACGTTGAAGGTAAGATAGATCGTAACTCTGCTCCAGCAAATATCAATTCTGATGAATACTACTATGAAGACGATACAGATAAAGCTCCAGTAGTAGATATCGAATTATATGAAACAAAGAGATCAATTGATGGTATGGTTTGGGAAGATGCTCAAACTAAAGAAGTTGAATTTAGCGAGATTGTCGGAGATGGTAAATATAAAGCATCTGAAGACCAAGTAATCGCTGGATTAGATACATCATTAGTTGAAAAAGTAATTGTAAAAAACGGAGACAACTATAGAGAATACGAAGCTATCTGGGATACTTCAGATACAACAATCGAAGGATTAGGTGGAAACTCTATCGAATCTCTAACAGGATTTGATAGTACAGTAGAAACTGATTCTGAAGGTAAATATTACTTTAATGGAGTTCCTGCTGGTAACTTCGCTGTAAGATATACTTATGGTAATAAAGATGTTCCAACTACTCCATTAGATACAAGAATTGGTGTATTCAATGGTCAAGATTATAAGACAACAGCATATCAAGTAGGATTTGCAGCAGTTCAAGAAGATGGTACTTTAGTAAATGAATGGCACGACCTATCAAACGAAGCACTAGCTAATGAACCTGTAAACGACGCAAGAGATGTTGAGCCTGAAAGATTAAATGTCATTGCAAAATCTAAAGTTATGACAAACTATAATGGTGAAATCTTAGCTTCAGCAAATGACAGAGATGCAGACCATACAGAATTATATAATCAATATCAAATGATGGCTGAAACAGCTAAATTAGATTTAGAGGTTGAGGACATTATAACAAACGAAGCAGTTAAAGCATTGTTAACAGGTGATGCTGATGTAACAAGAATCGGTGGTATCGAAATCTATGGTAAATCATTAAAAGATAACCCAACTGAATTAGATAACGCTATACTAAATGATACATTAGAATACAAATTTATAAATATCGACTGCGGTCTAGAAGCTAGATCAGATAACGAGGTTGTATTAGATAAACAAATCAAGAACATTAAATTAACAACAGTAGACAATCAAGATATAGCTGATGTAAACTTCGATATCGTATACAATTATAAAGGTGTAAATCCTGATGGTACTTCAAAATGGAGCACTACAGTAACAATTAATAAAGCTACTTCAAAAGGATATGAAAACTTACAAGCAGTTAACAAAGACGTTGTAAGAGGTATCCAAAACTTCAGATATTTAAATGTTGATGAAAACATCTTACAAGGTGCTGTAATCTCAATTGAATATCAAATAACAGCTTTAAACAACGGTGAGGTTGATAGAGTTGGTACAGCATTAGCTGAACTAAATACTCCAGAAGAAATCATCGCTGCAAGCAACGAATTAAGAAATTCTATCGAGAACTTCTCTAAAGAAGGTGATAGATATACAAGAAATGATGTTGTTGGTCATTACTTAGGATCTGTTTACTACAATGGTACAGAAGCTAAAGGAAATGACGACGTAGTAAAGACTAAAGTAAGACAATTAGTAGATTACATTGATAATGATGCTGTTTATACACAAGCATACAACAGCAATAGAGACCACAGCTGGAAAGTAACAACTGAAAGAGAATTACTTGATGTTGGAGCTTCAGATGTAGTATCTAATACAGAAACTTATGAAACAAGATTATTATCTAAGTCACTTCTAGTAAATGACGAAGGATTAGTAAACTTAGTTGATAAGAACGGTAAACTATTCACAACAACTCAAAAGAATAACATAGTATTATCAATAGATTCAGATGCTAATTCAAGTGAATTATCAAATGCTGGATTCATAAGAGAATTAGTTCCAGCAAACGCTGATTCTGATAATGTAGATAATTATACAGCAGCAATCTTTGTATCAACATCAAGAACAATTGCTTCTCAAACTGAAGCTAACGATATGGCATTCGATAACTTAACAGAAATTGTTAAATTCGAAAACGAAGTTGGTAGAAGAGATATTGAATCTGTAGTTGGTAACGCCAACCCATCATTCAATATAGCAGAAGAATTCATTAGTGATGATGTTGAACATGATCAAAGTGCTACAGAGTTAATCACATTAACTCCTCCAACTGGTATTAACACAAGCAGCTTCTTAACACTTCAAGTATTAGGAATCTCACTTGTAGCTCTAGCAGTTGTAGCAGGTGGTATAGTTATCATCAAAAAGAAAGTTATTGAAAAATAATTTTAAAATAAAAAAGATGTAAGCCAAGCTTACATCTTTTTTTATTCTAAATACTTGTTTTTTGGGGAAAAGTGTAATAAAATGAAGAAAATTATCACAGATATGAAACTTTTTATTTAGGTAAAAAGAAAAGGTGGTTAAGGATGTTTCAAACAATTAAAAATATTTTTAATAGAGAGAATAAGATTAATCTAATATTGCGTGAAATGTTTAAATTTCAAAATATCATCATCTACGTTATTTCACTATTAATATCAATGGTTGAAATAAAGGGTGGGAAATTACCATTTGCTCCAATAATGGTAGCAGCCTGTGTAGGTGAATCAGTTCCCGTACTATTAGTATATGTACTATCACTAATTGGTACATATATAGGTGGTGGAACTAATGCTATTTTGGAATTTATTTTTATTTCTATTATTTACTTTGTTTTAGTTCTATTATTTAAGTCTAAAATTGCGGTAGAAGATAGAAATGAACAAATAAAAACAGGTGGCAAATTATTCTTAGCTACATTTATAGTTAATTGTTTTGAAAGAATATCAATGGGCCTTGCTTTTTCTGAGATAATGTTCTCAATATTTATTGCTATCATTTATTATGTTTTATACAAAATATTTGTTAATGGTATAAATGTTATTAAAGATTACAATATTAAGAAAGCATTTACAAGAGAAGAATTAGTTGCAGGAGCTATAATGGTATGTATAGCTTGTGTAGTATTTAGAAATATAAAAGTATTCGATGTTAATTTACTATTTATCATAATGGTATTCTTTGCTTTAGCAAATGGTATGACAAATAAGTTTATTAATGGATTAGTTGCAGGATTTGGAATTGGACTTGCAGTTGCACTTTGTACTGAAGTTACACTTTTAGAAATACTAATACTAATTCTAGCAGGATCTGTTGCAGGAATACTAGCAAATGGTGGAAAGATTGCATCAGTAACAGGAACATTCCTAATTGATTTGGGAGCATTATATGTATTTAAAGATAATCCAGAGATGTTTGTATATCTTAAAGGAATATTAATTGCAACAATTCTATTAGTATTTGTTCCAATGAAACGTAACTATGATTTCGATTCAATAGTAGAAAAGAAAAAAGAACTTCCAGCTGTTCAAAAGAAGATTGCAGAAAAAAGTAAAGTTAAAAGCGAACTAACAGAGGAAGACATTATAAATAATGTAAATCTAACAATAGATGTTGTTCCAGAAAAGTTTGTTGAAAATGTTCTTAAGAAGATAAATAAACATCCAGATAATATCTTCTACGAAGAACTAATTAACGAAGAGAATGGAATAATAAGAGAGCTAGGAATTAAATATATAAACAATAATAAAATAACAGAAGATGATTTTATTAAAGTTTTAAACAATCATAACAATTTCATAGCTAAAGATGATGATAGAATATTAAAAGACGTAAAAGAGATTGTAAGTATAGTAAATACTAATTCTTTAAAAGAATTAGATTTAGATATCGAAAAGGAAAATAAAGAACCTAAAAAAGAAAAAAAGAAGGTTAAAAACGATATTAAAGAAACTAAGGAAGAAAATGCCCTTAAAAACGATTTAAATGCCAAAAATTTCAAAATAGAAAGTGTAGTCATAAAAGATATAGATAATGGTAAAAAAGTCGTAGAAATCAATTTTGACAAAGATGAAGCTACACGATTAAAAGATAAAGCTGTAGTAGCTAATATAAGCGACATTTTAACAA
>JAFPMR010000204.1 GCA_017411235.1 Bacilli bacterium
AAAGACTTGGTAAAAAGAAACAAGCTCCAATACTTTGTTTGGTAAGAATTAAAATTCCAATTAAAAGCTAATGGAGAAAATGTTGGAGAAGCTATAACACTAAATGATATAGGAAATAACCAATGGTCTTATACAGTAGATAATCTTCCTAAGTATGCAAATAAACAATTAATTGAGTATACTTGGACAGAAGATGAATCAAGTCTTCCAGAAGGTTATGAATTAACTAGTACAACTAAATCATCAGATGGATTAACAGTTACATTAACTAACCACCGTGATACTGATAAGATTACTATTAATGGTAAAAAAGTTTGGGACGATTCAGATAATAACGATAAAGTTCGTCCAACAGATGGAATTGATGTTCAATTATATGCTAATGGATCAGCAGTTGGAGAACCAATTCATGTTGATTCTAAAGACAATAATGAATGGTCATTCTCATTCCCTGACTTAGAAGTTAATGATGCTAATGGCGCTATTACTTATACTGTTGATGAAGTAAGTGTTCCAGAAGGTTATACAAAAGTAACTACTGAAACAAATCCAACAGGTGTTGGTAATGAAGCAAATGGTTATACAATAACTAATAAACATACTAAAGAAACTACAAGTGTTAAAGTAGAAAAAGTATGGGTTGACGATGATAATAGAGACGCTATTCAACCAGAATCAATTACAATCGAATTATATGCTAACGGAACTGATAAAGTAGGTAGCAAAGTACTTGACGGTGTTAAAGATGAAAATGGTGAATATGATTCATGGAAAGCCGAATTTACAGGCTTAGATAAACTTCTAAATGGTAATGAAATTACATACACAGTAAAAGAAGTTGAAACAGGGGCTATTAATAACGATTCTAAGACAGGATATGCTATTAAAGTTACTGGTGACCAAGAAACTGGTTATACAATAACTAATACTCACGAAGTTGAAACTACTGAAATAAAAGTTACAAAAGTATGGGATGACGACGATAATAGAGACAATATTCGTCCAAACGAAGTAACAGTTAACATCTATCAAGATGGAAGTAAAACAGCTTATAGAAGTGAAAAAGTTACATTCGAAAAAGATAAATCAGAAAATACTTGGTATTATACATTCACTAACTTACCAAAATATAAAAATGTTGATGGTAAGAAAGTAGAAATCGTATACAGTATTGATGAAAACGCTGTAACTGATTACTCTGGTAAAGTTGATAATGAAACTTACACTATTACAAATTCACATACTCCAGTTAAAACTGAGATAAGTGGATACAAAGTATGGAAAGATAGCAGCAATAGAGATGCTAAGAGACCAACTACAGTAACAGTTAAGTTATATGCAGATGATGTATTCTATGAGTCTAAAGAAGTTACTGGTAGTGGAGATGAATGGAAATATACATTCGATCAATTACCAAAATATAAAAATGATAATGGTACAAGAAAAGAAGTTAAATACACTGTTGAAGAAGTAAATGTTCCAGAAGGATATACTTCTACAATAGATGAAAAAGATCCATTTATCATTTACAACACTTATGAAGCAGAAACAACTAAAGTAAGTGGAGAAAAAACATGGAATGATGATGACAATAGAGAAGCACTTCGTCCAACAAGCATTAAAGTTATATTAATGGCTGATGGTGAAGAAGTAGATACTAAAGAAGTCAAAGCAAATGCTGAAGGTAAATGGTTATACTCATTCGATGAATTACCTAAATATAAAAATGTTGAAGGTAAAGCTCAAGAAATAGTTTATACAATTTCTGAAATAGCTCCAGAAGGATATGCACCAAGTTATGATATTCAAGGAAATGT
>JAFPMR010000205.1 GCA_017411235.1 Bacilli bacterium
GGTACTTTCATTGAAGAACCAATGGAATACGAAGAAAGCCAATATGGCAGATATGTAGTTAAACAAGGTGATAATGCTTCTAGAATCAGTGAAAAGATTTGTAGACATTTCAATGTTGAAATAACTACTAAATACTGGCCAGTAATAGCATTCTTAAATGGTTTCCCAAGAGTTATCCAACCTGGTGACATCATGATCTTCCCTAACTCAATCGAAGATATGGATAGTTTACTAAATAGCTTAAGAGAAACTGGCTGGTTAGCTAGATACATCCAAAAGAACGATGTATATGGTAAGAGAAAAAAATCAAGAAGAACTACAGTTGGTGAGTTACTTACAGAAATCTATGGTAATAGCGTTTGCGTAGATCCAGATTTCGTACAACTATATCAAGAAACCATCGGAATGGGAAATATGTTAGCATATGATACTCCTATTGAATATAGTACTGATATGTTATTCTATTTAACTGAATGGATTCCAACACTTCAAGAAATAGATGAATTCCAACAAGAAAGAGAACAACAAAGATCAAGATAATAAAACACACCTTTATGGTGTGTTTTTAATATATGTTGACTATCATAAAAATAACTACTATGATTAATAGTAGAAAGAATTGATTGTATGGAAAAGAATAAAAAGATAGATAAATCTAAAGAATTAAAAAAAGGCAAAATAATGCTATTCTTTGGCTTACTGCCTTATATAGTATTAGTATTATTCTTCCTTAATGCTATATTTAATGGTTACGACATCTGTTTTATTCAATGTACTGAACTTAAATATGGACTTGAAGGACTATCAGATGCTTTTTATACCATTATATTCTTCTTTATTGCTGTACCATACATAATGATACCTATAACTATTATCTCTATAGTATTAATAGTGAAAGGTATTAAAAGAATTAAAAAATATTCAAAAGAAGAACTAAAGAAAAAGACTAGTAAAAACTAGTCTTTTTTATTTTAAAAAATTATCTAGTATCTTAAGACTATTCTCATCTACAAGATACTCTGGATGCCATTGAATACCAATAATAAATTTCTTATTAGGATACTCTACTCCTTCTAAAATACCATCATCACTAATAGCGTTAACTACTAATGTATCAACATCAAAATTAACTATATCATGATGAACACTATTAACAGGCATTCTATCTACATTAAGTATTTCCTTTAATTTAGTATTATTCTTAATCAAAACATCATGACTATACTCTTCGCCTTTACCAGTATGTCTTTCTAAATCTAATCTTTCTGTCATATCAAATTTAGTTCTTTTTTTACTAAACATACTACATAATACTTGGAAACCTAAACAAATAGCTAATAAAGGTTTATCATTACGAATAGCATAATCAATAACATATTCATCAAAATGATATGCATATGTACCACCAGGTACTACAAAAGCATCACATTTATCTAGAATATAATCTAACTTTTTATCTACTTTATCTTCACCTTGTTCTAACTTTGTTAAACATTCTTTTTCAGGTGATAATAAAGTAATACAAACAACATCATCTCTTCTATTTAAATATCTTCTTAAAGCATCATGAGTTTGTACTATATCTTGATTATCTTTATTGTAATAACTTCTACCTACAATACCTACTAGATACATAAATACCTCCTAATCGAGTTCACATCCGACATCTTTATGATTTAAATCATTAAACAAAGCATATGTTAAACATTTAAGTCCACCCTTACATGATTTAGTATATTCACATTTCTTACAATCATCAGGTGTTGTATCTTTTCTTAAATTCTTTAACACTTCATTATTCTTATATAAATCATACATATTATCTTTTAATAAATTACCTACTACAATAGGCATTCTTCTACATGGAACCAAATCCCCATTTTCCATAACTGTTAATAAAGTATCTCCAGCAGTACAAGAATATGCAAAATTATTAGTTTTTTGAAATTGTAATGCACGATACATTGCTATTTCAGTTTTACTCTTCTTCATACGAAGTTTATATCTTTCATCAGCCATTATATCTAAATACTCATTAGTTTCTTCTTTATTCATTTGGAAATCTCTATCATAAGCAGATCCCAAAGGAATAAATCTATCTGACCAAACAGTATCTACACCACATTTCTCTGCATACTTAACTACTTTAGGAAACTCTTTATAATTTAATTTAGTTGCCGTAAAAGATAAAGATACATAAATATTATATTTCTTAAGTAGTTTAATAGCTTCCCCTACTTGTTTAAATACACCTTTTCCTCTTACATAGTCATTGACTCTCTTGCCACCTTCTAAACTAACTTGAATATACTCTGGATTATAACTAGCTAACTTCTTAGCTATTTCATCAGTAATCAAAGTACCATTTGTTAGAATAGAAAAACTATATAAATCTTTATCTTTTTTAAACTCATCTAAAATCTTATAAAAGTGTGGAGAACACAATGGTTCTCCACCTGTTAAATTAATATGTCCTTTAACTTTTAACTTTTTAAGTAATTCTCTATATTGATCTAATATAGAAATTAACTTTTCATATGGTAATTGTACAGGAACATGGTTTTCTTGGTAACAATGCTTACACTTTAAATTACAAGCTTCACTTAGATGCCATTGTAAGACAAATTCTCTTACCATGATCCTCCACCACCACAGGAAGAACATCCTCCTCCACAAGAAGAGCATCCTCCTCCGCATCCGCCACCTGAAGATCCTCCAGATGAAGATGGATAATAAACATGTGATCCAATACTATCAAATGTAGAAGTATCTAAGTAGTTAATTCCGCCCCAATCTGCTTCAGGGATAGGAATATTTTCAAATTTCTCTATCCACTTAGATGATATACCCAATACATAAGCATAAGGTAATATATCAAAGAAGTAATTAGGATTTTCCTCAACTAACATCTCTAATTGTTCTTTTCTAGCTACTTCAATATAGTTTTTAAATCCTGATATCTTAGCATATAGTTCTTCACCATATTGTGTTCTTCTCTTCATTAATATTGTAAATATTAAAGTAACAATATTAGCTATATATGCTACTAAATATAGAATATTAAACTTAGGATTCATATCTTTAATTACACAATAAGCAATACCCCATAAGATAATAGTTACAAATAACCATATAGCACAAATAATAGTAACTTTATGTGCTTTTAAATCATTAATCTTATCATCATATTTATTTCTTACAGTATTAGCAACATCTTGGAATACTTTATAGAAATTCTTATTTTCAGATAATTCAATATTATTACCATCTTCAAATAAAGCATTAAATACTAACTTCTCAGTAGTAGTTAATTCTAATGTATTCTTATTCTTTTCTTCAATATCCTTCTTAATATTCTTAATAGCTTCAGAAGTATAATCATCTAAAGAATCATGTTTAATTTCAATAAATCCATTATCAATTAAACATTGTATCTCCGGTAGTGTTGTATCAATATCTTTTGTAATATCATATTCACTACCTACTTTACCTAGTTTACTCATTATCTTATCAGCAGTAACAGTAATACCAGGAGTTTTCTTATCATATTTCTTTAATTTAGCTATAGTAACTTTTCTTTCAATAGCATCATTAAATTCAATATCAACATTCTTATGAATATATAGTTTATTCTCGTCTTTATCTTCATTAATCTTAATATATCCTTTTGAAGCTAGATTAATAATAGTTGCTATCGTAATCTTCTTACCAGTATCTCTCTTATATAAATATCCGATTTCTGCAGCATCTAAATTAGATGGAGGATAGAATTCAACAGTTTCTACTTCAGGATCTAAATCCTTACCATAAACAAACCATAAAACACCACCTGCTAAAGCTACAGCAATACATATAATACATATAGACATAGAGAAATATCCATAGATTTCACTATCATCTTCCATATCAGTAAAGTAACCGTCTGGTAATAAAACATCAACAGTTAATGATCTATATAACTCATAATCGCCTTTAACTTTAGCTTCTATTGTATTACCATAAACCATATAATCTACATTTTCAGTAATATCTTCCTTACGTTTTTTATCTGCAAAGAAATGAATATCTTCTTCTTTAAGATCTACATTCTTAGGTAGATTAATGACTACTTCAGCATTCTCTATTCTAGTGCCCCAATAATCACCAAACGCATGGAATATAAATTCATCAAAGTCTTCATAAATATCTCCACCAAAATCATAATCATAATGAATTACATATTGATGAGGACCTCTAGGTAATGTAACATTTGCAGAACCTATTTTAATTCTTTTTTTCTTTTTAACTGTATCTAAGCTAAACTCTTCACCATCAGCTCTTAAATCAGTTAATTCAGCTTTTCTTGATTTAGTATTTCCATCTTTATCAGTATATTGTAACCAATAAGGAACAAACTTATAAATACCATGGTGACCAGATTCATAGAAATCAATCATAATATCTTCAGTTACATGTACCAAATAATCTTCAGTAACATCTAAAGTAACTTTATATGAAGAAATTGTAAATCCGTCAGCAACAGTTCCTCCTCCATCATCTATTACACCACCTCTAGTAGTAGCAGTATAAAGACCAAACATTGAAAAAACAAAAATGGCAATAATAGAAACTGCAATTAAAAATCCAGCTCTATTTGATAAAGAAGAATACTTAGATTTTAATTTTACTTTTTCTCCAGATTGTGTTGCACCAATAAGAACAACAATTAATACAATCCAGACAATAACAGGGATTAACGCAAGCATCTTCTCACCTACAATTCAACTTTAACGTTTTCTTTTTCTAAAGAATCAATTTCAAACATTTTTTCTTCTTTATAACCGAATAATTTAGCAACAATATTACTTGGTATCATTTGTACTTTATTATTATAAAGTCTAATAGAACCATTGTAATACTTTCTAGCATTAGCAATATCTTCTTCTACTTTAGATAATTCAGTTTGTAATTCTCTAAAGTTCTTATCTGCTTTTAAATCAGGATAAGCTTCAGCTAAAGCCATAATCTTTGTTAAACCTTGAGTAATCTTATTATTAGTATCAACCTTAGTTTCATCGTCCATTTTGTCATAAACACTATTTCTAAGTTCAACTACTTCTTTTAAAGTATCTTTCTCATGTTTAGCATAACCTTTAACAACTTCAACAATATTAGGAATTAAATCCCATCTTTTCTTTAAATATACATCCATTGTTGAGAAAGCTTCCTTTACTCTATTTTTTAGTTTAACAAAACTATTATATGTAACAAATACATATAAAATTATTAAAACTAATACAATTATTCCAATTATTAATGGCATATTCATTCACTCCTATTCTAAAAAAATTATATCACAAAAAAGAGTAACATAATAGTTACTCTTTTATACTATTGGCTTAATAACCAATCATATAATTTTTCATTTTTATAATATCTTTGAATAGTACCATGAGAAGCACCTTGAACAACATCTAAAGATGCTCTACCACCACTACTATTAATATTATTAACTATATTATTCATACAACTCTTAGTATCAGATTCAGCTCCACCAACAATAGCATATACCGGTACATTAGCAAAATTAGAAATATTGTGACTAGAACCACATCCACTCATTGGCATAGCTGCTGCAAAATAAGAACCATAAGTAGAAACCATGTTCCATGTTCCTGCTCCACCCATAGACATACCAGTAATATAAATACGACTTGGATCAGCATTATATTCTCTAATGGTTTGATCTATAATTGCTTTTGCTGCAGCATTATTATTTCCACTCCAACCACGATTTGGTGCTACTGGTGCTAAGAAAATAAATGGTTTACTATTACGATCCCAGTTATTAGCAACATAAGATACAATTGGTAAATTACCAACTCCACTAACACTACCAATCTCTCCAGAACCATGTAAGAAAATAATTATAGGAAGATTACTCTTCATATTAGTTGGTACAATTTCATAGTACTTCATAGTAACACCATTACCACTATATTGTTTAACATTAACTCCATTAGCACCAATAGTAACAGGTGTAACAGTACCATCTGGTAAAGTACTACCAGCTTGTTGAGTTTGTTGCTCTTGTTCTCTTTTTTTTCTTTCCTCTTCTTCTTTCTTTTTCTTCCATTCTTCAAAAGATTGTTTATTACCTTGTTTTGTTTTTTGTTCTTCTTCCCATGCTTTTCTAAGTTGAGCTTCATCTTGTTTTTCTTGAGCTTTTCTTTCTGCTTCAGCTTCCGCTTCTTCTTTAGCTTTTAAACTTGCTACCTTCTCTTTAGAAGCACTTTCAAAACAAGCTAAGAATTCAACTTCTGAAACATCTAAGATACCCGTAAATACATAATTAATTATGGCAGGTAAAAAAGCAATTATTAAACCTGCTATTATTCTTTTAACTGTAACTTTAAAAGCTTCTTTTAAGTCATCTTCTTTACCATTTATTACTATCTTAAAAATATGAGCTATGGAAACAATAATGACTATTAGTGGTGCTAAATAACAAGCCATTTTAAAGAAAGTTTTAATAATCAATAATATCTCTACAATATAAGATCTATCACAAAAAGCAAGTATCATAACACCACCTCTTTTCTAAAAAACTAAAAATATTAATTAATAAAACCAATAACAATAAATACTGCAGTCAATAATTCAACTAATAAGCATACAATACTTGAACCCTTTTTTTGACTATTCTTAAGAGATATTACAGTCATTAAAAGATTACAACAAAGTACAACAATACTTATAAGAGAAGCTTTACCATTTAGAGCTCCTACTAAAGAATATAAAAGGTTTGCAAAGACAATTAATAAATTAGCAATTGCATTCTTCTTTGCTTGTGCAGGTACTTGTTGATATTGCATAGGTTGTTGCATCATTGGTTGTTGATATTGTTGTGGCATACCTTGGTTCATCATTGGCTGTTGATATTGTTGTGGCATACCTTGATTCATCATTGGCTGTTGATTGTTATTATACTGATTATTTCCATTTTGATTATAATTTGGATTCACAAAATCACCCTATTCTATAACAAAATTATACAATAAAAAAAAGAACTAATTAAGTTCTTTTTATTAGTCATTTGACAAGTTATCGAAATAACCTTGAATGAATATAACTGGTGTACCTTTATCTCCACTACCACTAGTTAAGTCACATAGTGATCCAATTAAGTCAGTTAATCTTCTTGGAGTAGTACCTTGAGTAACCATTTGACCTTTTAAGTCTTTAGCTTTATTTCTAATTTCATTCTTAATAGCTTCTTTTAATTCATCACCACGTAAATCTGGGAATTTATTATCAGAAACGAATTTAAGTTTGATTTCATTAGGAGTTCCTTCAAGTCCACTAGTATAAGCTGGTGAAACAACTGGGTCAGCTAATTCCCAAATCTTACCAACTGGGTCTTTAAATGCACCATCACCATAAACCATTACTTCAATAGTTTTACCAGTAGCTTCTTTTAATCTTCTTTGGATTCCTTCAACTAGTTTTTGACCAGTTCTAGGGAATAATTTCAATCTTTCTTCAGTAGATTTATTAGATCCTAACATACCATATTTTTCATTGTATCCAGAACCATCTACTGGAGCATTCATGATTTCATATAAACCAAATACTTTAGCTCCCTTAGCTTCTAATGCTTTCTTAGTCTTTAATCTAGTATGAATATCACAAGACAATACATTATTAGTGTATTTTAAGATATCAGTTACTGAATTAGATAAGATAAATTCAGCTTTACATCCTTCAGCTTCAATTAACTCTTTATAGAATCTTAACATGTTAATTCCAGTAAATGGATGTAACCAATCACCAAACACTCTTTCATAATCAGCTTCAGAAATAACACTACCTAAATTGAATTCACTATTTTCAAGTTTATCTTCATCTAGAATACCATTACCTACTTCATCAGCTGGGAATGATAATTGAACATATAACTTCTTAGTGCTTCTAGCTATTGCTTTAAGTATAATAGAGAATCTATTTCTACTTAATATTGGGAATACAATTCCTAGTTCTTCAGGATTATTAAACTTATTCTTAATATCCTTAGTAACTTGATCAACAGTAACATAGTTGCCCTCACTAATACCAACTACAGCTTCTGTAATAGCTACAATATCTCTATCGTGAAATTCAAATCTATTATTTCTTGCAGCTTTCAATACTGAATCTACAACAATACTTTCTAGATCATCATTTTCTTTGATTATAGGTGTTCTAATTCCTCTTACTACTGTACCTAAATCTCTCATTTTCATCTCTCCTTTTTTAATTCAAAACAAAAAGAAACATTCTCCCTGTTTCTTTATATGCGAAATCTTCCAGTTAAATAACTAGCTTTACTATGACTTGCTCGTAAATCTTTGTTTGCTTTAACCATCTTATCCCACCGTAATAATTATATCATACCCTTTTTTAGATAAAAATAATCTTTATTATATGTTTACACTCATAGTATAATGATAATAGAAAGAGATGATAAAATGAAAAAGAATCCATATATTATCAGTGGTATTCTATTAATAATAACAAGAATACTATATGTATATTTCTTTAAAAATGTTCACTGGCCACTTTGGTGTTATCCTTATACCATGAATATAAAAGATATATTATGGATAATCTCTTCTTTATTTATATTATTCAACATTAAAAAGATAACACCATTCTTGCTTATATTAACTGGAGCATTATACTTCATTAAACTAAACGGATGTTTTGCTGATTATGAAAATATTACTAATATTTTAATGGCATTATCATTTATATCTTTAGGTATCTATTTATTTAAAGATTTAATCAAAAAAGATAAAGTATTTACAAAGCTATGGTTCATACCTCTTCTAATTAACCTAGTATATTGTTTCTCCTTTGTTTATAAATTTAATAATATGGCATTTGAATCTATCCATAAAATTGAATCCATATTATTATTTGTAGTACCAATCCTATTATTTATAAGTATCTTAACTATTTGTCTACCAAGAAAAAAGCATTAATTATTAATGCTTTCACAAACATAAGTTAAATACTTATTACTTAGTATTTTAGAAGCATCTTCTGCTTCTTTTTTATTTCTATAAATACCAAATACACATGAACCAGAACCACATAGTAGTGTTCCTATAGCTCCACTATCTATTAGGTCTTTCTTTATTTCTTTACAATCTACTACTTCTTCAAAACTATTAAATAAATTATTAACTAATAATTCTAAATCATTATTATTTAAAGATTTAATTATTTGATTAGTATTATCTGGAATATCTCTATCCTTAATCTCGTCTAACTTCTTATACATTAAACCAGTACTACATTCTAAATCTGGCTTAATTACAACTAAATTAAAGTCTAGATTACTTATTATTGGTGTAATAACATTTCCTATTCCTTCACCTAGAACTGGTTGATCATAATAACAAGGAACAACATCACTACCTAAACTTTTACCTATAACATTTAATTCTTCAAATGTTAATTTTAAATCAAAGTATTCATTAACCATCAAGATAAAAGTAGCAACATCACTACTACCTCCACCTAAACCAGCTTGCATAGGTATTCTCTTAGTTAACTTAACATCTAACCCTGGAATTTCATATTCTTCCTTTAACATCTCATAAGCTTTTAATATTAAATTATCATTTTCTAACTCTTTTATATTACAAGTAAGAACACATTTATCATAAACATTTTCTTCTATTTCTATATCATCACATAAACTAATTTTGTGGAATACAGATTCCAATAAATGTTTACCATCTTCTATTTTATTCTTAATAATTAAATTAAGATTAATCTTAGCATAAGCATGTCTTTTCATAACATCACCAATAATATTATAACAAATAAAAAAGAACTATTATTTAGTTCTTTTATTTGCTTTATATTCATCAAAGTTAAAGTTAGATCCCATGAAATAATCAAATAGATAAGCTCTAGCTAAATCTTCTGAATTGTTAGCAAGTAGCAATTTATTAACAACCATTCTAATAAATTGTCTTCTTTCTAAACCACGCATTTTATATTCTTCAATTACCATATCAATCAAATTATTTTTAGGAAGAACACCTAATTCATCAAATAGTATTTTAATTTCAATAATACTACGTCCTTCTAAGATTTCATTTAATCTTTCAGTTTTATATCTACGTGGTAAACCAGGAATATCTTCTGCTCCGATAGATTCTACTAACTTACCATCTTCAAAAGACATAATAGCACTACAATCTTCTCCAGCAGGTTTAATAGTACAATTAATAGCAGGACTATTTAAAAATGATCTAGCGTCTTCAGGCATACCTTCTAAAGTAAAATCAATAGTACCTTCAGTTTGAATAAATCCATTTGGGAATAATTTTCTTAAATGCTCAACAGCTTCTTTAATGCAAATCTCATAATCATCCCATATTTGTCTTCTAGTTTCTCTATCTACTTGATAACCATTCTTCTTTAAATAATTACTTCTATCATAAGTAAATCTTTGAACTCCTAACATATAAGATCTTTGAAGTTCATTCATATTATATTCCATAAAAATCCCCCTAAGTAATGGGTATTATATATCAAAACTATTATTAATACAAATATAAATATCTAAAATAAAAAAAAGCTTTACAGCTTTTTTATATATTAGTTAACTTAGCTTGAATATATTCATCAAACAATTCAGAATCTTTAGTAACCCAAGCAAATTCACAATGCTCATTACTTAGTTTAACTTTTACCTTTTTACTATCTACTTCAATAACAAAATCTAATTCAACGTTATGAACAAGTTCTCCGTTTTTAGTTTTTACTTCATCCGTATAGTTAACTATTCTTGGCTCAAAATCACCTTTAAAACCAATTTCTTCTTTTAACTCTCTTGCAAGACCTTCTTTAATTGTTTCCCCTTCTTCAATATGTCCGCCAGGGAATTCCCATGCTCCTGCAAATAAATCATCATCAAGTGCTCTTCTAACAGCTAATAACTTATCATGATCTTTAAGAATGCCAGTCAATACTAATTTAGTTTTCATTATTTACCTCTTTCTAATAATTCAATTGTATCATATATTTTATCAATATCATCAATCATTTTATATTTAGTATTTTCTTTACCATATCCATCTTTACTATCATTATATCTATTAAAGTAGATTGGTATTCCACCCTTTTCATTCCATTCATCTAAGTTTTTTACCGTATCATCAATTAGAATATTTCCTTTAACTGGAACATGATTTATCTTCTTGCCTTCATAATCAACAAATACGACTTTTTCTAAACCTTTTTTCTTAAAGAAGACTTTCTTCTCTTCTTTTTCTCCTTCTGCAACTACTTTAGTTACAATAGTTACATCATATTTTTTACTTAGTTTTTTTATCTTTTTAATACTATCATTTATTATTTCACTATCATTAATAATCTTATACCATCCTAAGTCATCCATTACTTTAACTAACTTAGGATCATCTAATTCTGTTAGGTGATATACTTCTTGATACTTAGAATAAATTAACTTCCAAGTATCAAGAATAACACCATCACAATCTATAAATATTTTAAAATTCATTCTTCGCCTTTATTTTAGATGAAATATAAATAAATGGAGTATCAAAGATAGCAACTACTACTTTAAATAGATACATCGTTAACATTAACATTAAAATAGTTTTAAAATCTAATAAACCTACATAAGTAATCGTAACAAATATAATTGTATCTAATAACTGACAAATAATAGTACTAGCATTATTACTTAACCATAACTTCTTATATTTTTTTTGTAACTTATGGAATAACTTCGCATCTAAATACTGACTTACTACAAATCCCATAATACTTGCTAAAGTAATTCTTGCATTAACAGTAAATATTGTTTTTAAACTCTCTTGTGCAAAATCATTACTACTAGGAACATATACTAAACTTAATGACATAAATATCGTCATCATAATCATTGCAATAAATCCTACTAAGATAGATTTCTTAGCTGCTTTCTCTCCATATTTTAAATTTAATATATCAGTAGCTAAGAATACACTACCATATAAGATATTTCCTAATGCTGTTTCTAATCCAAATACAGTAACTAATTTTACTGTTTGAATATTAGATACTATAGTAGCTATTGCTACCCATAGTAATAAACCTGTTTTACCTAAATATTTATACATTAATATTACTGCTGATAATCCTAATATTAAAGTAACTATAAATAATAATATGTTCATCTCATCACCTCATTAAATAGAATCCATCAAAGTAAACAATTTCTTCATCATAAACTTTTTCATCAAATAAATCCTTATTATCTTTATCATATTCTCTAATAACATATTTAAAAGCCTTACATATTTTCTTAACATCTTCTAAAGTAATGTTTTCATATAATGGTAAGAATATACTATTGTCTCTTATATATTGAGAATCTGATAAATCATCTTTTTTATTCTTAACAAATTTCTTAAAGTAATCATTCTTAATAACCGTATTATAATTAAAAGAACCTACAGGAATACCCATATTAATACAACCTAATATAACTTTATTCCTATCATACATTTCTTTATCTAATACAATCCAATAAGCAATTGGAGCATATTGATCTAATTTATTAAAGTTACAATTCTTAATTAGATTAATACCTTTAATATTAGATAATTCATAATAGTATCTTTTAAATTTTTTTCTACGTTCATTAATAATCTTATCTATAAAATCAATTCTTTTTAAACCTGTTGAAAATGTTATTGGAGATGGTCTTAGGTTTAATCCTCTACCATCATTAGATAAACCATTAAATAACAAATCTCCATAAGTAGAATTAGAACTAACAGAACTTTCCATATTAGCTTTAAATACTTCTCCAACATGTCTAAAATGTTCTATTGATTCATGTATCTTTTTATCATTGGTAACTACTGCTCCACCTTCACCAATTCTTAACATCTTCGTATCATTAAAACTATAGCATCCAGCATCTCCATAAGTACCAACATACTTATTACTTACTTTAGTACCAAATGCTTGAGCAGCATCTTCTATTAAAATAATATTATGATCTTTACAAATCTTTTTAATCTCTTTAATATTTAAAGGCATTCCATATAGATAACAAACTAACATAAATTTAGTTTTTTTTGTAATTAAAGATTCTAACATTTCTAAATCATAATTATAAGAACCAGGTATAAAATCACAAACCCTTATCTTAGCTCCACTCATTAAGATTGGATATATAGATGAAGCATGAGTTAAATTAGGAACTATAACTTCATCATCAGGATTAATACCTAAAGATTGAAAAGTAGCATATAAAGCTAAAGTACAATTAGGTACTGCAATAGCATGTTTACTACCTAGATAATCAGCTAACTTAGTTTCAAATTCTTTAACTAAATCACCAGGTACAAATATACTTGTATCATTCTTTTCTAAACAATTTAATGCACTTTCTTTTTCTTCCTTAGTAAAGGTAACATAATCAGGTAGTATCTTAATTTTTTCCATAACCAATACTCCTGTATACTTCACTAACATTTTCATGTACTGGTCTTCTACCATCTAATCTAAGTACTTTAACATCTTTCTTTTCTAAGTCTGGTATTAAATCTTGTTCATAAGCTTCTTTTAATTGCATTAAGAATCTCTTTTGATTTTCTAAGAACTCTCTTTGATCTCTTTTAGCAACTCTTGCTAAACTAACTTCTATAGGTGTATGTACATAAACTAAAAGATCAATTGGTTTTAAATTAAACATTACCATCTTCTTAAAAGGTTCATAGAATTCCATATAATTAGGATAATCACCTTTTAAGATTTCTTTTTGATAAGCCAGTATAGATAAAAAATCACGATCATATAAATTATATCCATCAGTATATTTATATCTTTCTTGTCTATAATGCATATCAGCTGCTAACAATAAACTTTCAAATATCGATGTTGGAAATCCTTTATCTAAATTAAAGAATGGATCATCACTCAACATCTTTGCTAGTATGTCACTAATAGGTGAATCTTGTGTTAATTCATCAATATATCTAACAAGTTCTCCTCTTTTTTCTAAATCTTCTCTAACCCCATTAATTACAGTCGTTTTACCTGTACCATCTATTCCTTCAAAAACAATATTCTTACATATATTCTCCATAAACTATCTCCTATACATTATTTCCCATTCGTTAGCACATTCCTTCGAGTAACACTTTTTACAATCTCCTCTGCATCCTAGTTTCTTACTATTACCAGGACATATATAATAGTTATTACAACAATCTAAATAATAGTATTCACTATCTGCTATACAAGGATATTTATCTAAATATTTGCCATTCAGATATAATTCTTTTAAAACATCTATATAGGTTTTATTAAAATAATCAATATACTTATCAATTATCTTAAATATCATATTTAATTCTCTCTTGTTTTTAACTTCATGTTTATAAATAGTATTCTTTATATCAAAGATAAAATTAATAGATAAATACTTAACTCCCAAATCTACTAAGTATTTAAAAATATTATCTAATTCTTCACTATTGAATTTAGTAATACATACTTTAACTTCTAATCTTTCTCTATCAATTTCTAAGATTCTTTTTATAACACTTAATGTCTTATCAAGATTGCTTCTACATTTATAATTATCTACATCATAATGATCAAAACTAATAATAAATCTATTAACTTTATTAACAATATCTTTAAGTCTTTCATCATTATAATTATTTAACTTAACTCCATTAGTAAATACAGTTAAATAACATTTATCTGTTAATAAATCAATTATTTGATCTATATTTCTCGATGTAAAACATTCTCCTCCGGTTAAGAAGCATTCTTCTAACTTAGGACATTTATCTAACATCTCTTTTATATTATCAATAGATAATTGATTTATTACTCTTCCATAATCTCTATAGAAACAATAAGTACAATTTAAATTACAGGTTTGATTAACTTCTACTAATATCTTTTTACAATTCTCTAAAGTATTCATTATTTTTCTTCCCAAGGGAATACTACCCATTTAGGTACTTCCACTTCTTCACCGCTATATACATCTTTCCAAGTATCTTTATTGAAGTTATATAAAGCTGCAACAGTAATACTTTTGGGTTTATATTCTTTTAAGATATTAATAGCATAATCTAAAGTTCTTTTAGAATCTAAAGTATCATCAATTACTAATATATTAGCTCCTTTAATAGCATCACTGTTAGTAACACCTTTATTAATTGGTATACCAAAATCAGCATTAGTTTCATCAGATAAACTTCTTCTAATATGAACACAAGCCATATCTGAAATACCTAACATTGATGATAATAATAATGCAACTGGTGCTCCTCCTCTCAAGATCGGAACTAATAAATCTATTTCCTTTTTATCTTTTTTTATTTTTTTGGCTATTCCATATGTTAATTTTTCTATTTCTTCCCAGGAAACTTTTACTACTGGATAATCCGTCTTACTCATCCAAATCCCCCCTTATCACATATAAATATTCCCTAAAGAAATCTACCTTACCTAAATTATCTTCATACTCTGCATCAGTTAACATTGTATGTCTTTCTAAATAAGGTAATTTATTTCTTAATAATTCAACTTCTAGTATTTCCGGTGTTGGATAATTAGAACTTTGATTAGATAACAAGACATATCTTGATACCTTCTTAGCTAGTTTCACGGCCTTTATTACATTATCGATTACATTACTTTGATCCCAGATTGTAATCTTATCCCTTTTCTTCTTATCAAAGACACTAGTAAATATATTTGCTGTTGTATCATATTCATCTGTTTTACTACCATCTCTCCATGGCCAAGCAAAATCCATAAACATAATATCTACTTTGATATTCTCTTTCTTTAACTTCTTAAGATAATCAAATAAATCACAATTATAATTTCTATAAGCTCTTACTTTATTATCATTAAGCTTAGTAAATTTCTTAATATACTTAGTTATTGTTTCTTCTAATTCTTCATTAGAACTTTTAGGTATCTCTGCATTATATCCATATAACTCTACTACAGAAGCAAATACTGCAGCTCTTTTAATATAAGAATCAGCATACTTTTCTAACCATTTATATTTAGGAAATATACTAGTAGGAACATCATCACTCATTAATGCTTTAGCAACTGAATAACTATATTCACTAACATCATTAGTAATTACTTGGTAACCTTTTTTAGCATACATATATGCGTTACCATTTGATCCTGAATTAGTTTCTGCATATACTCCTTTCCCTTTTAACAAACCATCAACAATCTGACCAAAAAATTCAAAAAACCTAGATTGTTGTCCGAAGTATTCTATTTTTACTTCTGGTTTTTTACCTTTTAAAATTACATCCATATGAAAACACCTCCCTATGTTACTTTATATATAACACTGAAAGGTGCGGTATCTTGTACTATTTAAGATTTATTTCACTTAAATTATAAGTTCTTAAATCATCATCATTATTTGAATATCCAGTAAAGTAAATATAATCTTTATAGAAACTTACTGTGTGAGGTTGGAAAACATTTTCTTTTCCTTTGTGAATAATTATAATGTCTTTTCCTTCTTTAATAGCTTTAGATATTGAATTATATTTTCTATTAATTTCTTCAATACCTTCTTCTTTTCCTTCATGTTTATAATCAGAATAAATAACAATAGTTCTGATTTTTTCTAGTAGATGTTCGAAGTCTTCTCTCTCTTTAGGGCTGATTTCATTAATAGCTTTTTCCAAAACTTTGAGGTCACTAAAATTAAAGGTTACATCATAGTTGTTCTTACTATTATATACATAACCTCCGTATACTCCGTATACAGTATCGATATAAATGCCAGCTTGATCTAATGCTGCTTTATATTCTTTAATCATTCTAGGTGATACTTCTAGCATTTCAGATAACTCTTTGACGGAATACTTTCTACCAGTTTCCAAAATCTTTAGCATAGCTAATGTGTTACCTAACTTACTCATCAATTACCTCTACTTTAATGTCCCCCTACTATAACTACATTATAGCAAATAATTAAAGTATTTAAAACCCACTATCTAAGAGGACATCATCCTTCCTCAAGTTCACTATAACACGTTGATAACAAAACACCACCATGCAAAATTTTAATATTAAATATAAAATTTGTTTATACCATTTGAAAGTCATATAAAATTTTTATTTGTTATATTTAACTCTAAGTTATAAAATATAAAACAATATTGAGGGGAGATGACACTATGGCGTCAGATACTGCTGTACTTAAAGGTACATTACCTCCTCTAGTAGCATACGCACCTCGTTGCAGACACTACTATAGAAGAGCAAGTACATTTGAGTTACAAAAAGAAGATACATTACAAATTGCAAGTGATGCAGCGATAGCATCAACCAACTATGAATTAGCTAACACTGAATTAAAAAGACAATACTTGGTTAGAATAATAGATCTATACAATGCTATTGTCCAAGACCTAAATGGTTTTGCTGGTTCTTTTGGTACAGGTTATCCATTCTATACATTGGATACAGACCTTAATGGTACTTTACCAGTAATTGAAGAACAAATTCGTTACAACTTAGAATTATCACATGCAGTCGTAGCTCATCAAGGAGAATCATGGCCTTGCAAAAAGTGTCTACAAAAAAATGGTTGCAAAATGGCTGATTTAAAAGTAATGTGTAATCCATGTGATAAAGTTGAAACTATCTTAAAACCAAGAAAAGTAATTAATAGATTACCAGACATGGATTTATGGATGGTATGTAGACAAGAAAATATTGAAGAGAATAAAAGGAAAATAATAAGTCTATTACGTCAAAATCATTTTACTTCATCTGATACAGATCCAGTAAGAACAATAAAAGACGTTAAAGAAATAGCTGAAGACTTACAATTAGGTATAATGCCTAGAAAATTTGTTCCAATCGATACACATATCATTGATTATGATACACTATTATCATTAATAGAAAGAATCCCTGAAACACTAGCGCACGCAATGGAAACAGGTGAAATCCCATATTTGCCTATCCACCCAATTTCATATAGAAAAGATTGGCAACAAGATGATGTTCCTTATAACTTTGTTCATGACTATTTATCAAGTTTTACATCATTTAATTTTGAACCAACTATAAGAGAAAAATTAGAAAACACTAGAAAAATTATTTCTAAGTTATATACTATAGATGAACTATATAATTTTCTTCTAATGTCTGGACCTGATTCTGCTAAAAGAAGAAACGAAACTCCAGCATTAAGAAAAACATTTGAAAAGAAGGTGCTTGAATGGCAACAATAGATCTACATATTCATACAACTAATTCTGATGGAGAACTAACTCCTTTTGAAGTAATTGATGAAGCAAAGAAAAATGGTGTCAAAACTATTGCTATAGCAGATCATGATACAACAGAAAGTTATACTGATGAATTATTTAACTACGCTAAAGATAATAATATAACAATCATCCCTGCTGTAGAAATATCTACTAAAACTGATAAATCAGGTATCCATGTTCTAGGTTATAACTTTGATTTAGATAATCCAGAATTAAAAGATAAACTAAAAAAATTAAGAAATGCTAGACATGATTACTTATTCAATGTAGCAGAAAAACTACAAGAATTAGGTTATATCATTGATACTGAAGAATTAGATAAAATAGATGCTGTTACTAAAGCACATATTGCATCTAATATTGTAGATAATAAAGATAATGAAGAATTATTACTAAAAGAGTTTAAACATATACCCAATCGTGGTGAATTCATCGAAACAATAATGAATGAAGGATGTCCTGCATACGTAAGAAAAGAATCTATAACACCACAAGAAGCATCTAAACTAATCAAGAATGCTAATGGTTTAGTTGTCCTAGCTCATCCAGTAGCATACTCTTATGAGGATAATTTAACTGAAAAAGATATTGAAGAATTAGTTTTATCAATGGAAGCTGATGGTATAGAAACTAATTACATCTATATAGATCGTAATGAAGTAAAACATAATGATATAGATATTTGGAA
>JAFPMR010000206.1 GCA_017411235.1 Bacilli bacterium
AGTTGCTGAATACTATTATCGTAAAGAATTAGAATTAACAGAAAAGATTAAAAAGATTTTATTAAATAATCATTTTAGAGATAATCACTTGGATGAGAGAGTTCATATTATGTTAGGTATGGTAGAAAACTTATGTCATGAGGTTATTTATCATAAACATAAAGATATGGATTATGAAATAATGACTGATTTAGTTATTAATAATATTAAAGAACTATTTAAAAAAGACTTAAATTAATAAGTCTTTTTTTATTCGTTACCTTTTAGACTAGTTACCATATCAATATGTTTTATTTTTCTTGCTAATGCATAGTTCATAGTCGCTTAAACTAATATCAATAGGATCTCCCATTGGAGCTTTCTTTTTTACTGATATTTCTACTCCCCTAGTTATTCCCATATCTAGTAGATGACGTTTTATTTCTTTGTTGGATACATCAAGTTCTAGTACTTTTGCTTTGTCACCAATATTTAGTTCATTAGCTGTACATTTTTTCTTCATTTCACATATCCTTCTTTACATGAAATATATTTCATATTTCAAGATAAGTATAATACAATTATTAAGATGATTCAAGATAAATATGAAATGTTTTTCATGTTATTGGTTTACTATACTTTTGTACAATTTACAGGTGTTTTATTGACTTATAAAGAAAAAAAGTTTTATGATTGTAATATAATAGGAGGAAATAATATGGAATCACAATATGCATTTGTTGCTTATACTGATAACATTATGGAAAGTGATATAAATGTTAGAGGCGAAATAGTTCAAATGGTTCATCCATTATTGAAGGGCCAGATTGATTTGGTATCTGTACCAGAATATAAAAGATTAGTGGAAGATTTCCCTGATCGTATTAAAGGTAAAGTTATTGATGAACAAAACCTTATGAATATGATAAATTATTGTTATGGAGAGTTAAAAGATACAGCTACTAGATTAGCTGCTAATAATGATAGAATACGTCAAAGACTAGAATACTTTGAAAGTGAGTTTATTAGTGATGGTATTTTAAAACCTGATCATGATGATATTCATTCGGTAATGGATTTAGCTAATAAATATTCTAATTTTCAATGGGAAGTTAGAGAAGCTCAAGCTATGGAACGCCAAAAAGGAAGAGCAAAATAAAAAGAGCATTAAGCTCTTTTTTTATGTTTATTTTCTTTTTGAAGAATCTTTCCTACTTCTTCTTTGTGTCTGGGAAGTAGTCCTTCTTCTTCTGGGTGTTCATCTGAATTATGAATAGTTTCTACTAAGTGGTCTCTAACATTATCTAAATCAGAAGTTCTCCAGTGTAACATATTTTTAGTATCGTCATCATCTATTATGCAATAATGTTCTACTTCAGGATGTCTTCTTAGATATTCTATGATTTCGTCACCTTTCCATAAGTCTTTGCCATCCTTGGAAATTGTTGGTGTTTTACCTATGCATTCTATTCCATATTTATTAAAGCAACTAAGTAAGAATGAAACCCATTCATTAGTACCTTGCATTATTTCTTCATCTAAAGCGCCTTTAGCTGCTGCTTCGATTACTACTTTGCAATTGTATGTTTTACAGATATCTGCTAAGATAGCTATTCTTTTTTCAACATCGTCATTAGACATATAGTGTCCTGTATCTAGAACTCCATCGAAGTCTAAGAAGATTACATTAATTGGTTTAAAGAAAGCTTTTTTTATTTCATTTATGTTTTGTGGAAATCCTTGCATATAAATAAAATATTCTGGATATAATCCTACTACATCGTCTTCTTCTATTTCAGTTATTTCTTCCCTAACTTCTAAGTTAACTTGGTTACCAAAAAATCTATTTATTATATATTCGCTTATTTGTCTACCATTATCATCAATAATATACATATCAGAGAAGTAACCACCTACTAGGTTTAATGAAATATAATCTGTTGTATCATCATAAACAGGCATTTTTATATACCCGTATTCTAAAGTATCGGAAAGAAGAACATCTCTTATAAAGTCATATGTTTGACTTATTATTCTTTGTAAATCTTCATCACTATAATGTCTTTCTAAGATTTGTTTTCTTTCTTCTCTCTTTTTAGGATTGTTATCATATTCACTTCTATATAAGTTTATTAAGTGGTCTTTATATTCTTCTAATGTTATCATAGCATCACCTAAATATTTGTGATTTTTATTATAGCATAAAAAAACTCAGATCTACTGAGTTTTTTCTATTACTGTAATACATGTACTATTTGGTAGTTTTACTACATTCATGTTTTCATCGTAAATAGATATTTTATTTAATAGGTGTTCTTCATAACCACCTTGTAGATATGCTACGCACATAATTATGTTACTGTTAGGTAAATTTTTTGTTATTAGTTCTTTATATTCACTTGGTGTTAAATAACCAAATTGTTCTTGTACTTCTAATGGATATGAATCTTCACCCCAAGTATATGTATATAAGAATTCCATGGCATCATTTACTAACATTTTTACTTTATTATCATCTACTTTTTCATAAGTTATTTTTCTACCTTTAAAATCATGACAATATCTATCTAGTATTTTTAAGTCTTCTATATTTCTAAATTCTATTATACGATATTGATTTTCTGGTTCTGTTTTTATACCATCTCTTATAATGATTCTTCCATTAACTGATAAGATATCGTAAGCAGATTTTAATGCTTTTATAACTGTATTAATGTTAAATTTTTTGCCTTCATAAGGTATGTATGAATATAATTCATGTATTATTGATGAATAAATTATAGTATCTAGAGATCCCTTTTCAAAGTAATCTTGAAGATTTAAAGCATCTCCTTTTACTAGATTCCAAGCTTTCTTTTCTTTTAATTTCTTTTTACTTAGTGTATCTATTACATTGGCTGAGATATCAATACCATAAACGTTTAGAGATGGATCTCTTTCTTCTATTAAGTCCATTAAGGCTCCGCCACCTGGACCTACATCTAAGATATTTTTACCTACCATGTAATCTAGTATTTTAGCTTTATATTGTAATGATGAATTCATAGTATTTAGATATTCTATTTCGTTGTAGAAACGATCATATTCATCTTTTCTAAAGCCGAATAAATCATATAGTAAGTAGATAGATTTTTTATAGATAGAATCACTTGTGGATGCTACCATACAAAAATCTATTAACTTAGTTGCTTGGATAGAAAATTTAAAATCAAATAATAAGGCATTATTAGTTTTAGTTAGTTTAAAGCTAATATGAGGACTTAAGTATAAGTGATTATTTAGAATATCATCTAATTCTATATTTCTTAAGTATTCTTCTACTATTCTCTTTTTAAATAAGTTTATTACTCTTTTACCTTTATAATCTATATAAATAGTTTTCATTATATGTTCAAATGTTATATTACGAACATTGCCTACACCTAATGAACATATTGCTAAGATTTTCATTTGTTCTAGCATTGAAAAATCGCTCAATGAACTTTCATAATACCAGAAACCTACTGAGTCGAATAGTTTTGTTATTTCTTTTTCTAGTTTTTTATTCTTTAAGATTTTTCTTAATTCTTTTTTGTTTTCTTCGGAAATGCAACCATTTAATCTACTAATTCTTTCAATGATATCAAATTCATGATCAAAGTCATTATTAATGATTCTATCTATAGATAGTTTTATTTCTTCTTTTATTCTATCGTATATTTCTTTAGATGTTGCTGATATTAAGCATTCATTATATAATTCTAAAACTTTTTTTAGTTCTTGTTTTGTTATTAGTTTTCTCTCTATTAAACTATATAAATCTTTATTATGTGAGAATTTTACTTCTCCTCTTATATATTGACCTATTAATCCATGGGTTCTAACAAGTATTCTAACTATTTCATCATAGTTTTCGTTATCATCTCTATAGATATCAGATGAACCATAGTTATGGGCATATAGGTCATAACCTTTTTTCTTCCATTTTTTTCTTTCTTTAGCTGTTCCTACCTTAGCTACATCCATCCATTTTAGGGCTTCGCTAACATAGTGATATGTTTTGTCATCTGTTTGTTTGCTATCTAAAATAGCTAAACTTCTTAGTACGTAGTCATGTACTAATTTGTTTGAATTCTTTTTAATACTATCTAAGTGTTCTAGGTTATAGTTTTTTTCTCTTGTGTTTGTTAGATATTTTTCCCATTTTTCCATCTTTTCTCACTCCGATTAAATTATAACAAATAAAAAAGATGATTAAAATCATCTTTTGTTAGAAATCTTTCAAGATATCCTTTTTGTAATTCCATTCATTAGATAAACAACCATTAGGATATAGTTTTAATGTAGGTATTACTTTATCTAAGTCATACATATCTTCTACTTGTTCATATTTTAGTATTATATGTTCATCAAAGATTGTTAAATCTCCATAGTTTATTAAACCAAATACTTTATTATTGAAGAAGTTCTTTTGATGTTTACTTGCTAATTCATCAAATAGTTTCTTAATAGCTTTTTTTGATAAAGCATTTTTATGTGTATATCCTAGGACAGAATCTGTAGTGTTAAACATATCTGTTTTCATTAATGGAGTAAACTTTATGGCATCATAACATCCTTTAAAGAATTTTATGTATTCTTCCATTTCTTTAACACTATTTAAGTTATTTTTAGCTACATTAGTATTAAATCTAACTGTTTTACCTGATTTATGTAATTCATTATAAATATGATTTAGTTCTTCTCTAGTTAAGGTATTGGCTCCCATTAACATATTATTCTTTTCATGATCATAATGCATTACAGAAATATTTATACTATCTATAGAAGACTTAGTTACTTTTTCTAAGAATTTATCATTTTTTAACATGTAACCATTTGTGGTTAGAATAGTAAAGATATGATTATCTTTAGTTATTTCATCTATATAGTCTAGTTTAGTAAAGAAGTCTGGATCTACAGTTGCTTCTCCACCTAAGATAATTAAACTATCTATTTCTTCTTTAAATACTTCTAGAGTTTTCTTTATAGCTTTTTTCCATTTTCCTAGATCACTATCTGAATAAGATTTAGTTCTAGCAATACAAAATGGACAGTTAAAGTTACATTTGTTATTAAATACTAAATCAAGAAATATTCTGTTTCCTACTACGTATTTTCCTTTTTTATGGAAACCGAACTCTTTACTTACTTCATTTCTCACAAAGATCCCCCTTTGTTCTTTGAACATTATACACTCTTAAAGCTAATAAGGGAAATTTTTCTATTAAAAAACTCAGTTTATACTGAGTTTTATCTAGTTCTTTTAGGATGAAAGTCTTCTAGATTAAACATTTCATCTATTTCAAACGCTTCTTTCATTTCTACTTTATATATTTCATAACATTCAATTAAGTAATCTAATGTAAACTCATTAATCTCAGTTTGTGATAATTTGTTTACTATATCAGTAGGTGCAAATCTCTTTAAAGATTGGAATGTTTCATTACTATATTTACTTGGTTTGCTAGGTTTATTAGTTGGAACCCAGTATTGCATTGATCCAGGAGGTACTTGTGATTTTTTACCTGTTCTAGGTATTGTTGGTCTTTTAGGACCAATTATTAATCCTCTACCTAGTGTTAATTGATCTATATAAGCTTCATACTGAGATGGTGTTAAATCATCTATTAAAATACATATTTTTTCACCAGTTAGATCGTTTTCAAAATTTAAATGGTATCCTTTATCAGGGTCATAATCTATTCTAGTTCTTACTTTTTTATCAAATGATTGAACTCCTATTACTTTTTTATATCCGTAACTTGTTTTCAGTCTTCCTACTACTGGATAAGATCCACCACTAAATGCACCAGATTTATATATTAAATCTGCTAGTAGTTTTTCTGCTTTATGAAATGAAACTGGACCTACTATTCTTTCTGCCATATGTATCACCTCTTCGATTATATCATTTTTTTAAGTATTCTATGAAAGTCTTACTAGCAAATGTTAATGATACTGATTTATTTGTTGCTAGATAGATATTTATTTTAGGTAAAGTTTTATTGATATTAAGTTCTTTTAAATTAGTAAAGTTTCTTTGTGCTAAGTCTATAATTGAATAACCTATTCCTAAACCAATATTAACAAATTCGGTTATTAACTCTTGAGATACTACTTCCATTTTAGGATTAAGTTTTACATTATGTTGTAATGCTATGTAATCTAGTAATTGTCTGCTATTAGATTCTTCTTTTTGTAGTATTAATGGATACTTGTTGATATCTTCAAAGTTATTAACATCATCTTTAAAGTATTCTGGATTATAAATAAATCCTTGTTTTAATTCTTTGATCTTTTCAAGATTAAGATTTGTTTCTTTTACATTACTTTCATTAAAGATAACAAAGTCTAATTTACCTATTTTTAAATCATTTATTAAGTTACCTGTTAAGTCATTAGTTATATTGATATTTATATTAGGATAATCTTTATGAAATTCTTTTAGAGCATCTAAAAGAATTAATTTAGTTAAGGTTGTAGAACAACCTATTTTTATTTCTCCTTTAGATAAATCTTTAAATGAAGTAAATTCATTTTCAGCATTGTTTATTAATTCTAAGGCTCCTTTTACATATTCATAGAACATTTTACCTTCTTCTGTTAATTCCATACCTTTATTACTTCTTAGGAATAAAGTACCACCTAGTTGATCTTCTAGTTTTTTTATTGATTGAGAGATAGCTGGTTGAGAGATATGTAATTCTTCACTAGCTCTTGTCATATGTTTATGTTTTGCTACTACATAGAATACTCTATATAATTCTAAGTCTACGTTCATGATAAGCACTCCTTATTAATATAATAACATATATATATTGTACTTATCAATAAACTAGAAATACAATGAAGATGAAAGGAAGGATAATATGTTTAAAGACTTAAATATTGTTATAGGAATTACAGGAGGTATAGCAGCGTATAAAGCATGTGGAATAGTAAGCTATTTAAAGAGTCAAGGAGCTAATGTAGATGTAATTATGACTAAGAATGCTACGGAGTTTATTACTCCATTAACTTTAGAAACCTTATCCGGTAATAAAGTTGTTACTGATATGTTTCAAAGACCTGATTATATGGAAGTGGAACATATTAGTTTAGCTAATAAAGCAGATCTATTCTTAATAGTACCTGCTACTGCAAA
>JAFPMR010000207.1 GCA_017411235.1 Bacilli bacterium
ATATGCTCTAACGTAGATCTTTTTCATGATGGTTTAACTCCATTAACCTAGCGAAAACGAACATACAGACTAACTAGCTAGGATTGCTAGTCTGTATAAAAAATATCTTTAAGGACACTCTTGCGAATGCCCTTAAGGATATCCTCTCATACCTGTCAGTGATGTTACATAATCAAATGACATGTAACAGGTACAAGAGTATCCTAATAGCTATGAATCAAGTAACGCAGGACCAAACTCCTTATCAAATCGTTACTTAATCCAAACCAAAGCGTCCTTTGGCTTATCACTATCATCGAATGGAAATGGCACAGCTATCCCCTACCATGGGGGGGGATATCAAGTTTTTTGTACCCTGCTGTGCCTATACTGCAGTTGTACAAAATTTATAATTTTCTGAGTATGACTTTCCCTGGGAGAATAAAATTATTAAATTTATCTTGACAGTTCTTGGTTTTGAGATTAAACTAGCGTTTGCTACCACGGAACGAAAATAGACTATAAATATTATATATAATATATATTACTTCCAATATAGTTATATAAATACTCTTATATAGTCGAAGACTATATGTAATAAATAATCCCTATATTAAGTAATATAGGGATATAGTAAGTAAGTAAGATATATTAATATATTAGATTAGTAGATCTTTAAGAGAATATATTTTATCAAAGTCTTTACCAGTTACATGTACAGTACCTATGTATTTCTCTACACCATCTGGATTAGGTAGGATATATAGATTATGATATCCCCCAATTAACTTGAACTTATACCTACCATACTCATCTGTGTAGGTAGTAGACCTTAAACCAACAGATTCTCCCTTTTTATCTGTTATCTCAGTTATGATAGCAGTATTAAGTAATTTATCTCCCATAGGAGAGTATAAGATACCCTCTACAGTAGTGGTTACTACTTCTGGAATAGAACTACATTTATCACATTTACAGCATTTACAAGACATATTTACCTCTATTAATTAGGATTACCATTGTTTATAATATACCCATTCTATACCACATTTGAGGTAATAAATGCCAATTAAAAAACACTTCAGACCTAAAATAGATAAAAATAATATATTCCATGACTGTAGTACACTGGAGGAATTAAGTACTATTTACAGGAATTATGTAAGAAAATACGGAACCTCAGAATATATCAATGAACAGTTCCGTAAAAGAAGAAATGAAATAGACTTACAAAATGCTGAAGATTATGGTTTTAAATGGTAGAAGTATCCTCTAGCAATAATAAACCAACATGTTTAAATGTAGGGTTAAATATCTGAGTAAGTTCATCAAATATAGTAGATAGGTCTTCATCTACTATGAGATATACTCCTACCTTAGGGGTAGTATAGGTATTCTCTTCATCATATTGATGTAGGAATTTAGCTAATGAATCAGGTGTATATTTGATTCTTGGATTAAGTTGTAATGCATGTATTACCCATTCCAGATTACTCATTTCCCTAGGGAATTTTAAATCTAATCTGTTTATATCCCCAAAGAAACTACCCTCTATTAACTCATTATGACGTATGAAATTCTTTACTTCCTGGATTGTAATGAATGGTACATACACTATATCAGTTATTTTAGTACGATCTATAGAATATTCTAGAGTACCTGCTTCCTGCCTGTTAGATACATAATAGTTATTCTTTAGGTATATAGTTAGATCCTTTTCTTCTTCTGGTTC
>JAFPMR010000208.1 GCA_017411235.1 Bacilli bacterium
GTGATTTAACACAATTTCAAATATCTAAGGAAGAAAAAATGAAAATAGAACATGAAGCTGTTCATAATATATTAAAAGAATTAATTGATGGGAATAAGTTAGAAAAATTATTTTTGGAATTTGATGAGAGAGAAACTAAGGAGGCTAAGTTTGCCTATTGGTGTGATAAGTTAGAATGTGATTTGCAATGTAAGCTATATGATGAAGAAAAATGTGTAGATTTAAATAATCAAAGTGATAATGAAAGTAGTTATGATAGTAAAGTTAAGGAATTGTTAGATAGTGGAAAATCTTGGTCAGAAATGTGGATGAGTTTTGGACAAGATAGATATAATTACGATGATAATTTTAAAAGTGTTTCTGATTATGTTATGTCTAATGATATTAAGATAATAAATAGTAAAGTAGACGTCTAATTATGAAGAAATGGAACTTTATAGTTGTTTTTTCTTTCTTTTTTTTAATAGTTAATGTATAATTAATTATAGGGTGATATAGATGGATGTTAAAGAATTGGTTGAGTTATATAATGAATTAGATAAGAATATTGATGATATATGGAGGTCTCTTTGACTTAGAAAATAAAGTTAAAAGATTAGATGAGTTAGAAGTTATGATTAATGATGCTAATTTATGGGATGATAAGGATTATGTAAATAAGATTATTATTGAGTATAATGATTTAAAGAATATTATTAATCCTATAAATGATATTAAGAGTAATATATCTAGTAATTTGGAAATTCTTTTGTCTTTGGAAGATGATAGTGATATGGTATCTTTGATAGAAGATGACTATACTGAATTATCTAAAAGATTTGAAGAATTAAAATTGATTACTTATTTATCTGGACCATATGATAAGAATAATTGTATATTAGAAATACATGCTGGTGCTGGTGGTACTGAGAGTTGTGATTGGGTTTCTATGTTATATAGGATGTATTCTAGATATTGTAAGAAGAGTAATTATAAAGTTATAGAATTAGATAGTCAAGAGGGAGAAGAAGTTGGATATAAGAGTGTTATGATACAAATAATTGGAAATAATGCTTATGGTTATTTTAAGGGAGAAACTGGTATTCATAGATTAGTTAGAATAAGTCCTTTTGATAGTAATAAGAGAAGGCATACTTCGTTTGCTTCTGTTGAAATTACTCCTGAAATAGATGATAATATCGATATAGAAATTGATGATAAGGATTTAAAGATAGATATATATAGGAGTAGTGGCCCTGGTGGTCAGGGTGTTAATACTACTGATAGTGCTGTTAGGGTTACTCATATTCCTACTGGTATTGTAGTTACTTGTCAAAATGAAAGAAGTCAAATACAGAATAAGGAACATTGTTTAGAGATTCTTAAGAGTAAGTTATATAAGATAGAACAAGAAAAAAAAGAAAAAGAACTAAATGGTCTTAAGGGAGAACAAGTATCTAATGGATTTGGATCTAATAAGAGAAGTTATGTTATGTGTCCTTATACTTTGGTTAAGGATAATGATACTAACTATCAAGATGTTAATGTTGATAAGGTGTTAGATGGGGAAATAGATGAATTTATTAAAGAAGAATTAAAATTGAGGTAGATAATATGCTAGTGGATAAGATACACGTATTTAGAGAAGCTAGAAAAAAGAGAATTGAGAAAATAGTAGAAAAAGTGGAACATAGGGATTTGATAAAAAGATATTTTTTATTGATACTAGGTTGTTTTATTGTGGCTGTAGCTTTTAATACTTTTTTCTTGAAATACAATATAGTTTGTTTTGGTATAAGTGGATTATCTATAGTATCATATCAATACGGAATACATCCTTCTTTATTTATATTATGTGGCAATATTATACTTTTAGTTGTTAGTTATTTTACATTAGGAAGAGACTTTACAAAGAATTCTTTGATAGGGTCTTTGATTTTTCCAGTGTTTACGGAATTGACTAAAAATTTTGGTAATTATGTTGATTTTGGCAATGTTGAATTATTGTTAATAGCTATTATGGGGGCAGTACTTACTGGTATAGGATATGGTCTTATATTTAGGACTGGTTTTACTACTGGTGGGACTGATATTTTAGATGCAATATTAGCTAAATATACTAAAATAAGTATAGGTAGGGCTATGATAATCGTTGATGGATTAGTAGTTATTAGTGGTAAATTAGTATTTAGTTGGGAAATAGTATTATATGGATTTATTGTTTTATACATTATTAGTTATTTAACTGATAAACTAATATTGGGAATATCTGAATCTAAGGCTTTTTATATAATTACATCTAAGGAAGATGAAGTTAAAGAATTTTTACTTAGTTATATGCATAGTGGGGTTACTATGTTATCAGCTAGAGGAGGATATTCTAATAATAAAGGTTCTATGATACTTACAGTAGTCCCAACTAGAGATTATTATATTGTGAAAGAAGGAATAAAAACTATTGATAGAAATGCATTCTTTTTAGTGTGTGATGCATATGAGGTTAGTAATAGGGGTGAAAGACATGGAAGTGTTTAGTAGATTAGATTTCGAATGGCTTATTGATAAAGTAAATAAAGATAATTTGACTCAAAGATATTGTTTGTTTTTCTTTAGTGTATATTTATATGCTTTGTCTTTTAGTTTGTTTTTTAATCCTTATAATATAGTTACTGGAGGTAGTACTGGTTTATCTATTATAGCTAATAGAGTTTTTGGTATAAATCCAGTTATATTTATTTTCTTATTCTCTTTAGCCATATTTATGTTAGGGTATGTAACTTTAGGTAAGAAAATAGCTATTAGATCATTAATAGGTGTATTTATATTGCCTATATTTATTCAAGCAGCTAGTGTATTTACTAAATATATTGATTTTGAAAATACTAGTATGTTAGCTTTAATGGTTTATGGAGGATTATTAAATGGTTTTGCTAATGGTCTTATGATAAGAACTGGTTTTACTACCGGTGGAGTTCAGACTCTTTGTCAAATTATGAATAAATATTTTAAAATCTCTATAGGTAATGCTAATTTAGGATTGAACTTTTTAATAATATTGTTAGGTACATTTATATTTGGAATACCTAATCTTTTATATGCTTTAATAGCTTTATATATATCATCTATAATTATGGATAAAGTTATTTTAGGTATATCTGATAGTAAAGCTTTCTATATAATTACTTCTAAAGAAGAAGAAGTAAAAGAATTTATTATGTCTGAACTAGGTCATAGTGTAACATTGTTGGAGGCTAGAGGTGGATATACTAATAAAAAAATGAAAGTAATATTATGTGTTATGCCTACAAGAGAATATATATTGGCTAAAGATGTTATATCTGAAATTGATGATAAAGCTTTCTATATAATTACTGATGCCTATGAAGTTGGTGGAGGTATTTAATTTATTCTTTTAAATTTTTATATATGATGTTATAATAGTGTAATGTGAAGGTGGTGTTTGTAGTATGGAGCTTATTAGGATAGCTGATGTACAAAAAACATATAAAACAGGAACAGTAGCCTTATTTAATCTTAATCTTAGTATTAAAAAGGGAGAATTTGTTTTTGTTATTGGTTCTAGTGGTAGTGGTAAATCTACATTGGTTAAGATGTTATATAGGGAAGAAAAGCCTGATAAAGGTTCTATATATATTGGTGGTATTAATGTAGCTAAATTAAAAAATAGAAAAGTATATATCTTAAGAAGAAAGTTAGGTGTAGTATTTCAAGATTTTAAATTACTTCCTAAACTTACTGTATTTGAGAATGTAGCTTTTGCCTTAGAAGTATTAAATTGTGATAAGAAAGAAATACATAATAGGGTTATGGAAGCTTTAGATATGGTAGGTCTTAAGAATAAGTATAGACAATATCCTCATCAGATATCTGGTGGGGAACAACAGCGAGTTGTTATAGCTAGGGCTATTGTTAATAAACCTAAGCTTCTTATATGTGATGAGCCTACTGGTAATTTGGACCCTGTTACTAGTATGGGAATTATGGAAGTTTTAAAGAATATTAATAGAATGGGAACTACTGTAGTAATGGCTACTCATGATTTGGAAATAGTTGATAAAATGAAAGAAAGAGTTGTGGTAATTAGAGAAGGAACAGTAGCTAGAGATTATGAGAGGGGGACATTCTATCGTGAAAGCATTTAGAGGATTTGTCAGATATATAAGAGATGCTTCAAAGAGTGTTGTTAGAAATTTTTCTTTATCATTAGCTTCTGTTTCGTGTATTACTATTACTTTAATTGTAGTAGCTATTAGTCTTATTCTATCTTACAATGTAGAAAATTTTGCAAAGATGATAGAAAAGGATGTTTCTATAATAATATTTTTAAATTATGATGCTAATAAAGAAGATGCAGATAGTGTAGAAAATTTGATTAAATCTACAGGCAATGTTGAAAGCTTGTCTTTTAAAAGTAAACAAGATGCTGCAAATGAATATTTAAAAGAAGATTCTAATTTTAAACCTATAATAGAAAATTGGACTGATGATACTAATCCTTTGGCAGATA
>JAFPMR010000209.1 GCA_017411235.1 Bacilli bacterium
ACTAGTAAATGGAAATTGATTTAAGATATGGAGATTGTCTTGATATTATGTACGAAATTCCTAATAATAGTATAGATTGTATTATTTGTGATTTACCTTATGGTACTACGGCTATAAATTGGGATAAAATAATAGATTTTGATTTATTATGGGAACAATATAATCGTATTTGTAAAGATAATTCTAATATTATATTATTTTCAAGTGGGGAATTTACTTATAAACTATATGCAAGTAATATAAAACAATATAAATATAAGTTAATTTGGAAAAAGAATGTTCCTACTGGAATGAGTAGTGCTAAATATAGACCTATGAAATATTATGAAGAAATTTTAGTATTTCAAAAAGGTAAAGGCTGTTATAATCCACAAATGAAGGATAGGATTAGACGAGGAATACCTACACATAATAAAGATTATGAATATGAACATTATTGTGGGGAAAATAATCATTTAGAGAAATTACAAAAACAACCTAAAAAATATGACCCTGAAAAAGTACAACCAAGTGATATATTAGAGTTTAATGTTGTTCCTAATAGAAAAGGTAAATTACATCCAACTGAAAAACCAGTAGAATTATTAGAATGGTTAGTTAAAACTTATAGTAATGAAAATAATATAGTATTAGACAACTGTATGGGTAGTGGAACTACTGGAGTTGCTTGTAGAAATCTTAATCGTAGTTTTATTGGAATAGAGAACAATAAAAAATATTTTGATATTGCAAAAGAAAGGATATTATCTAAAAATGAATAATATTTTTACATCTAATGATAAATTATATAAAACCATTACAGAATTACTTATAAAACATAATTTAACTATTAGTACAATGGAAAGTTGTACTGCTGGACTTATTGCTACACTTCTTACAAATACAGAAGGTGCTTCTGCTATTATGAAAGGAGCATTTGTTACATATAGTAATGAAGCTAAAATTATACAAGGAGTAAGTGAAGAATGTATTACTAAAAATGGGGTTTATTCAGTAGAAACAGCATTAGAAATGGCAAGAGCTTGTAAAAAAGCCTATAATTCTAATATTGGTATAGGTGTTACTGGAATTATTGATAGACCTGACCCAAATAATCCAAGTGATAATGGTATTTATTATGCTATTATTATTAATGATAAAGAATTTACACATAAATATATCCCAGATAGTAATATTGAAAGATTTGAACAAAAAAATTATATAGCAAATAATATTGGTGTTTATTTAATTGATATGTTATATGAAGAATTAGGAGAATAATAATGAATAAAAACACACTTACGGACAGAATGAAAGAATATGAAAAAGTATCAAAACCATTTCTTACTATTGGTATTCCAAAAATTATTAGATTAGATATGAGGGCTGGACATACCTTTTGTAAAAAATTTGATAGACCATTTGATAAAATCTTTTCGGATTGTATGGTAGAAACAACAAAAGAATTATGTAGACAAATTCCAGGAGTTGTTGCTGGATATACACAATCTGATGAAATTAGTCTTATACTCAATGATGAAAGCAAAAATGGATATGATTGCTTTTTTAATGGTAATGTAGAAAAAATTGTAAGTATTTCAGCAAGTATATGTACTCTTGAATTTAATAGAATATTTCAGGAATTACTAATGAACTCTTTATTTGAACCAGATGTAGCACTAAAATATATGGATAAAATAAATAAAGCACAATTTGATAGTAGAGTATTTTGTTTACCAAATATAACAGAAGTACATAATTATATTTTAAGTAGACAAGAAGATGCTACTAAAAATAGTATTGCTGCTGTAGGTCAAGCATATTTTACACCAAATGAATTA
>JAFPMR010000210.1 GCA_017411235.1 Bacilli bacterium
AGTCATTTTGTGCATTATTGTTTGTACTGCTCTTTTTGCACGATCTTGGTTTTTTTCTTTGAATTTAACGTAATCTAGTGCTTTGTACATTCCTAGTACTGCTAATGTTTGTCTTTCTCTTAAACGTGCCATTTGTGCATCTATATATGATGCTTCGTAATTATAAGCCATTTTAAAAGCCTCCCTACTATATTAATTATATATCATTTTTTTAATTTGGCCAACAATCTGAGAAGTAATTTTCTGAATCTAATAAATTACCATTTTCATCATGCATTTCTAAGTGTAAATGTGGTCCTGTAGAACGTCCTTCACTACCAATATTTGCTATTATGTCTCCAGCTTCTACTCTATCGCCTACACTATAGTAATCTGATTTAGATACGTGTCCATATATTACTACGTTGCCATCATCTTGTCTGATTCTTACCCAGTTACCAAAACCGCCTGCGTCTCCTCTACCAGCATTGATTACTGTTCCACCTTGGATGGCATGAATTGGTGTTCCATAAGCAACACCAATATCGGTTCCATTATGATGGGCATTTGCTGATCCATTAATTGGATCAGTTCTTAATCCTACATGAGATGTTATTGGTGCTCTTACTCCTATTTCAAATGGGAATACATAACCAGAAGATGATGAAACAATTAGATTTTCAGAGTTATGTATTATAGCTCTTGTTGAATTGGCATGGATGTCACCGCCTGTTTTTATAATAGGCATTGTTTTCTTACCAAATAAGTCAACAAATTCACCTTTGAATTCTGTTATTTCATTTAAGTCTGCAACGTTAAATGCTGCTAGGTTATCTTCTAATTCACCCAGTTCTTTTACATAATCTTTTAACCATGAATTAGAATTAGTATAACCATTTTTTAAACGACTTATTGGTTCTTTTAGACCATTCTTGATACCACTTATTTCTGAATCATATATTCTTGATAGATAGCAACTATTGAATTCATTATAGATATCTTCAGCACTACTTTTTAATGTTTCAAATTCTGATTGTTTAGATGTTAAGGTATCTAGTTTAATATCATAATCCATGGTAATCTTCCTTTCTTTTTTATTCAGCTTCAGGAGCTCTATATGCAAACATAAAGTTTGCTATTGGTTCTTTAAACGGTTGTGATGTGTACCCACTATATTGACCAGTTAAGCTTATTCTTTCTTGTTTTCCACAATCATATCTTTCCCATACTCCATCACCTACTGGATTACCCAATAAGAATGTGTGAGCAGGGTTACCATTTGGTTCAGGATTGGTAAATACAATATCTCCTGCTTGTAATTCACTCATATTATTTATTCTTTTAAATCCGTGTTGTTCACACCATGCTGGGAAGTCTCTTACTACTATACCACCTTGGTATGGTTGATCTGTATAACCTACGTTGTATAGGAACCATCCTACACAGCGATCACAACTTACTATTTTAGCATCATGATTGATAGCAGGATTAATTGGTGCATTTCCATATGTAAAACCATTGTTTCTGGCATAATCAGTAATACTTTTGGCTTCACTTAATAGATTTTGTACCCAAGCATTTCCTCTTAGATTTGATCCATTGTTATTACTATTGTTATTATTTCTTTCTTCTGCTTCTTTTCTCTTTTTCCATTCTTCAAAGGATTCTTTATTTCCTTCTCTTATCTTTTGCTCTTCTTCATAAGCTTTTCTTAGTTGTTCTTCATCTTCTTTTTCTTGTTGTTTTTCTTTTGCTGCTGCTTCAGCTTCTTCTTTTTGTTTCAATGCTTCTACTTTTTCTTTGGAAGCAGTTTCAAAGCATGATAAGAATTCAACTTCTGAAGCATCTACTATTCCAGTAAAGACATAATTAATTATGCCAGGTATAAATGCTATTAACAAACCGGCAATAATTCTTTTTACTGTAACTTTAAAAGCTTCTTTTAAGTCGTCTTCTTTGCCATTCATAACTACTTTAAATATATGAATAATAGAAATAATAATAACTATTATAGGTGCTAGATAACATGCAAATTTAAAAAATGTTTTTACTATTAGTATTACTTGCATCATGTAGGATTTATCGCAAAGTGCTAGTAGTAAACTCATGTTATCATCTCCCTATTATTTATTATAACATAAAAAGCGTCATTTATTGACGCTTTATCTTGTTCTTCTTTGGTTTGACATTTCTCCACGGTCTTTAGGTACTCCACCATCTTCAGGTCTGATGCCTTCTCCATGGCCGCCACCTTTGCCGCCCATCATTTGATTAGATAATTCAGTTACTTCAGAGCCATTAACTGTTATTTTGCCTCCGTTGTATTTACCTGTTCCATTATAATCAAATGGAGATTGTGCTGTAATATCAATTGTTCCACCATTGATGTATAGATTACCATTGGAATCGATAGCATCTGTGTCACCTTGACCCATATTAATTGTTAAATTACCATTGTTAATTGTAACAGTTGGTGTATATTTAGTTGATTTTGCAGAAGCATTGATACCATCATCTGATGCTTTTACACTTATAGTTCCACCATTGATTTCTACTACTGTAGCTTCTAATCCTTCTCCTGAATTAGTTGTTATTTCTCCAGCATCTATCTTTAAGATAGTTGTAGCTTGGATTGAATCATCTTTAGCTGTGATATTTAATTTACCACCTACTATATAGATATAACCAACTGAGTCATCTTCATCATATTCAGCATGTAATCCATCTTTACTACTATTAATAGTTATTGTTCCATCTGCTATAGATATAGAATTATTAGCTTCAATACTATCTAAGGTACTTGTAACATTAATAGTACCACCAGTAATTTTTAGATCATCTTTAGCAGAGATACCATTTTCTGATGATTTTATTGTTAAAGATCCTACTCCATTTATTGTTATATCGTCTTTAGCAAATATTACAGCATCAGTATTTGTATCACCATCTGCAGTTAATTCATTTGTTACAGTTAATTCATTAGTCCCTTTTGTAGTAATAAATACTTTATCAGCATTTTTTACATAAATACATGGAGTTGAATCATTAGTAATTACTAAGCCATCTAATATTAGTTGTACTTTTGAATCACTATCTGTATTTACCGTTATTGTTGTGTTTTTAGAACTACCTTTTAATACGTATACTCCTGCTTCAGTGATGTTGATATCTTTGTTGTTTTCAACAGTGTATGTTGTTGCATCTGTTGTAGTAATAGATTGTTCTAAATCTCTATCACTAAATATCTCTTCCGTTGTTATTTGTGATGTGTATTCTTCAGTATTAGTTTCTGTTTCTTGCTGTGTTTCTTTTTTACCACAACCTGCAAG
>JAFPMR010000211.1 GCA_017411235.1 Bacilli bacterium
AAATACTTAAATCTTTTACTTTATTTTGGTCTACTGCTGACCAGATATGGTCTAATAAATCAACAGGAACTGTAGCTTCTCCTAAATATCTATACCAATGAACATCAAATCCAAATAATTCATATAAACAATATTTAGTAGAACCATCACTATTTCCTTGTAATTTATTTATTTGTCCTTTATATACTTCTTGATTTTTTTGTTCTGTTTCTTCATCACTAGCACAAATAGTTTCTCCAGAATTTTGTGTATATATTAGATTTTTATTTAAATATGTACTATAAATTGACCTATCTATAATTCCTGTACGAGCTTTTGCTGGAGTTAAACCACATAAATTTACTACATTATCTCCAAAATCTTTATCATATCCAGCATTTGTTGGAATTTCAGAAGCTAAAGTAGTTGCCATAGTTTCTCGTTCACCTATAAGACCTGAAGGACAACCTTCAAAATTTGCTGCCCACCAATGAGCGCATTCAGTGGGACTTTTTCCAGCAGTTTTATTTTTATATTCTTCCCATTTTGGTTGACGAGGGTCTCCTCCGTCTTTAGGTTCAGTAAGACACCAAATAAGTTGATTAGTCATATCAAACCAATCACAATTATTATTTTTACCAAAAGTACATAATGATTCTGACCGAGGTCCAGTAAACTGTCCAATACCAATACCTGCCCAATAATCACCAGTACCGCCACTACCTTCATATTGTGTAGTATCATTACCTAAAGCAGCCCCTTCTGACCAAGCAACGTGATTATCCATAAATTGACTTGAATATTTATCTCTATAGGTTTGAACATCATCTGGGTCATCCCAACTACCAGGTAAATTATACATTCTAAATCTGGTATCAGCACCCTTAGTCCAACATTCTATTTGTTCTGGATATGTTGATTCACAACCAAAACAACCTAAAATACCTATACATTGATTATAGTCATATCCATAAGATTTACATACACTCCAAATCTGATATAAACATTGGTCGTGATAAGTATTAAAATCATCTCGATTATTAGCATCTTCTGTACCAGTAAAAGGTGCAGCAGCATATACATTAATAGAAGGAGTTAATTTAATAAAACTACTAAAAATTAAAACAAATATAAATACATATATAAAAAATTTTGTTATTTTACTTTTTTTACATTTCATTTTATTATTTTTCCTCCTTCCATTATGTATTTATTTTAGTATTTCCTGATGAACTATTTGTAGTTGATTTAGATTTTTTAGGTTTAGGTGTATCACTACCACCACCTAATTTATCTTCTGATTTAGTATTAGGTTTCATTTTACCATTATTTCTATAACTTCCAGTAAAATCCTCAAATCTATTATCAGATTCCATTCTACGCATAGCATCTCTTGTACGTTTATCTAATTCTTTACCATTCTTTTCTTCATTTTTAGCAAACTTATACCAATCTTTATAAGTATTAGAAGCAGTATTGGCATCTTCCTTAAACGTACCATCTTCATTAAATAATCTATCAGTACGTTTATCAAGATTATAGATTTCTTCATTAGTAAATTCAATACCTTCATCTTTAGCATTTTGGTTAGCTTCTCTACCCATTCTATCAGAACGTCTACCACGTAAGAACTCACCTAAATTACATAAGATATAAACTGGTTTAAGTGTTTGTGGGAATAAAGTACCACTTCTTAATCCGTGCCAGAAAACTATAAGTTTTGCAGTTAAAATAAATAAGAATAGTTCAAGAAAAATACCCATTAAGCCTTCAGCTAACATACCTACTTGTAATACTATTCCTGCATATATTCCAATAAATAATACAAATAATATAGGTGAAAAAGTTTTTAATAATATTTCACTCATAGGTTCTTGTTCATTGAATTTACCTAAAATTACTCTAAATATAAAGATATAAAGTACCCACCACTGCCAAACAAATGTTAAAAATTTAATAATAGAAATAAAACATAATAAAATACAATTTAATAATTTTACAAGTAAATTAATAATAGCATTAACACTATTACCTTGAAAATCTCCATTATAATTTTCATTTTTAGCTGTAGATAAATTTAATGTTTCGGCATCAGCACGTTCAACTGTTACTCTAGGTGCTAAAAAATGGTCTACTACTCTATATGCATTATTATTTATAACAGTTCCATTACAAACTTCTCCATTTTCATATACACCATTAACTACAGAATTAGAATCTCCGTGATATGTAAATGCATCTGCTAATAATACTGAATAATGTTGAATATTATTACCATCTATTTTTGGCATATAATCTTTCCATTCATCATTATCATAATCATATAAACCTTTTAATTCAGGTTTATCTGTATCAGTATTTATTAATTGTGGAACTCTTGTACCACCATTTCCATCATCTACATATTCAATAATTCCATAACCTGTATTATATTTAGACCATAAATCTAAATATGGCATATAATATGTAACTTCTTCATCAGAAGCACTTCCATATAAATAATCTAATTCATTAGTATGAATAGTTGCACTTTCTCCTAAATTAATAATATTACTTTCTGCATTTTTAATAGTATTCCATATTCTATCAGGAGCTATTGCAATTGCTGTAATCATTCCTAATTCAAATACTAATAATAAAAATGCTACAAATAATCTACCTGCACTATTAGTACCCATTTTTATAATGCTAGTAATTGTTTGAATAATAAAGAATAATGCTAAAAATGACATTAAAAGTAATACAAATGTATTTGTATTTCCTGTATCATCAGGTTTCCACATATTAGTAGGAGATAAATCATAATCTTCAAAAAATTGAAAATCACATAATTGTTGGAAAAATACAGATATTTCAGTTATTCTTCCACCTAAATCAATTAATGATGTAGGTTTGAAAAATATAGCAATTCCCCAATTTATCCTCTGGGTGGGCACCTGGGAGAACGGTATCGTGCGTCTGGACCATCCTGACAACGAAAAGGCCCCGGGCGTGCACCATATCAACGAGGGGAGGCGCGACTTCC
>JAFPMR010000212.1 GCA_017411235.1 Bacilli bacterium
AGTTGCCTGTGTAGAACTAGGTGAATGTGAAGTAGAAAATGATTATGGACATTCTACACATACTTGTGATAAAGCGGTATTTATTATATTACATTCAGATAATGATGCATTTAAGATTGGTTCTGGAATTACTTGGATAGATGATTATGATGAACCTGAATGGAGTATAGAAATATTACCTACTACAGATGAATTATTAGATAAATTTAAAGGAGCATTAGCAAATAGAACATATACTATTACATTTTATGAATATCCAGAATATCCTGAATTAGCAGAAGAAAATTTAAGTAACTATGACTTATATATAAAATATGGTGATACTAGACCAATAAATGAATTTACTGTTCAAGCTCCTGATAATATAAATACAACTGTAGAATTAGAAAAATGGATAATAGAAAACTATCCTGAATATTTTTATTGTATGTGTTGGCATAATACTGTAGGAGATTTTCATATATCACCTTGTTCTATAGGTGGTTTATTAGAATGTTATGAACCAGACCAATTAGATACTAAAGCTCATAGAATACAAATAGCTGAAAGATATTATGAAACACATCTTAAATAAATTAAATTAAGGAAGGAAATTATATAATGATAAAATATAAAGGTTATACACTTCAAATTACTGATGAGGGTTGTATTATACGAAATAAGAATGGAAAGTATTTGCTTATCTGTGATACAGAAAGAAATGCTAAAGAATATATAAATGAAATATTATTAGGAGAATAATATGAATGATATAAATGATTTAAATATTGTAAATATAGAAGATACTAAATCTTATTTAAAAGGTATGTTTGTAGAATTTTTTGAAACATTAAAGAAAATAGATACTAAAATAAATATACCTGATGTAGAAGATATAATTTTTCATAATTCAGGTAATGTATCAATATCAGATATAATTGTAGAATGTGATGAAGGTAAAGTAATAAATTATCTTACATTAGAGTTTGATTTAATGAATCAAAATTATTCTGCAAAATTAGAAACTTATAGAGCTACTACATTTGAAGAAACTGATAATTATTATGGAACTTCTGGTGAGTGGTTATATGAAGATATTGTAAGAGAATTTGCTATACATAGTCATACTATTATTGAATTTTTTAACAATATACGTGTTAATGAAAATGAATTATATTTAGAAGATTTACACGAAAATATAATATCAATTAGTAATCAACTTACAGATAATATGAATAAATTATTTAATGATGCTTTACCATTTAATTAAAAAGGAGAAAATAGATAATGAAATCATATAGTACAAATCAAACATCTAGTGCATCATCAAAAGCATTTACTACTTCTGATATATATTATCAATCAGTATTATTAAAAGCGAGAATACTTGTTGAACCAAAAAAATTAGCTTTAATGTGTAATCCCGTTCAAATAGGAGAATCTATTTATAAATCATTAAAACATTCAACAAAAACAGCTACTTATTATGAAGGTAAACCATTTATCCTTAAAAAGTATAATTTGAATGATTTAATTGAAAGTGGTAATGTTGATGATATATTAGAAGTAGAACTTGTTATTCCACTACAAATAAAAGATAAACAATTAAAATTAGAGAAATCTTATATTGATACTACAACTAAAGAAACAGCTTATTATCAAACAGGTCAAATTGATGGAAATGATTTAGATATTGATACATTCTGTGATTATCTTGAAACCACTGATTTAGGCAAATATCTTAATCTTAATAGTATTGTTGTTATTCCAGATGAGAATATATTAACAGAAATATAAAGGAGTAGATAAATGTATTGGAAATTATTAGATAGTATAGAATATGATTTTGGGGAAATGCCAATGAAAACTTCTAAAATTATTGGAGTAGTAATGGCAGTAAATCCACAAGATGCAGCTTTTTGGTTTAAATTATTAGCAAAAAATAATATTATTCATATACCACCTATGATATATTCTAATCTAATTGCCAATATAGAACCTGCTACTTTAGAAGAATATCAAGATTTTAGAAATATGTTATAGGAGATTATATTATGTTAATAATAACAATTCCATTTACAATAGATGCAGTAGATGCATTACAATTTAATATAAATAGTGGTATTGATGATATACTAAAAGATGCATTAAATGAAATGTTTTATGATAATCAATTTTGGGAACCGCTTATTGACACATATAATCAGACTGACCCAGATTTGATAGATAGTTGTATTGAATGTATTAAAGAACAAGATATAGATATTATTTGGAAATATATTAAACTAGATATAAATACTATAAAAGCAAAAGACTATGATATAGATGAAGAACACATTTATATTAATTATACAATTATGGTTTATTGGGATTTTGATGCTTTATGTGAAAAAGTATTTCATCAAAAATTATAAAAAATAGGAGAAATAGTTTATGGTTAAAATTAGAGATACATCTTATAATGATGAAGCATTATTAGTATTATTAAAACAAAAAGCTACTGAATGGGAAAAATTATTACAACAAAATAGTATTATTCCTAAAAATATATATGTTTGGATAAAAGAATTTCAACAAAATAGTTATTATTTTAAAATAGAAATTGATGCTTGTGAACAGGAAGTCCAATATGATATGAAAGTTGTAGCATATAAATCAAGTTTAATTAATCTTAAAATTGATGAAGTTCATTTTAAAAGTTTTTATAAAGAAGGTATTAAATGGGTTAGACAAGATTTACCTAAAGAAGATGCTGCTCCAACTCTAATAGCTATTGATACACTAATACAATCTTATGAAAATAATAAGGAGATATAAGCTATGTCTAAACAAAGTTTTATAAAAGAATTAGAAACTTTTTTATTAGCAAATTGTAGTGATGGATTTAGAGATGGTCGTTTAGAAAAATTAAGTTTATCAGAAGATGAAAATATATTATATGTACATTTTCCAGGAGATTATATAAAAGTTATAAATATTCAATTTGATTCTAATTTTGCTATTATAAAAGATTTATGCCGTCAAATTGAAGATGCACCTATTATTAATTCTAAAGAAATGAGGTAGATACTTATGCAAATTTATACTAGAACAGGAACAGTTAATTTAAATAATATAGAAA
>JAFPMR010000213.1 GCA_017411235.1 Bacilli bacterium
AGTTAAAATATAATCTTCTCTTTTATATCTTGGTGCTAGACAAGCACCAATGGCTTTTTCACTTTTACCATCTATATAGCCATGAGCAGTATCAAAGTAATTGAAACCATGTTCCATAGCATAATCAATCATTTTATTAAATTCATCATAATCAACTTCACCATTTTTCATAGGAAGTCTCATACAGCCAAATCCAAGTTTCTTTTCCATTTTATAACTCCTTTAACATTGCTTCTATTGCTCTTCCACGATGTGATACACTATTTTTTTCTTCTTCAGTTGCTTCACCGAATGTTTTATTTAAATCTTTTGATAAGAAGATACAATCGTAACCAAATGATTTATCTCCTTTTTCTTCTTCAATAATTGTTCCATATGTTTTACCTACAAAGACTTTATGAGTATCATCAGGATAATAAACGACTATAGTACAATTAAAGAATGCTGTATGATCTTTATCTTTTAATTCTTTTCTTAGTTTATCTCTATTAGCTTGATCATCATGGTTACCAGCATATCTTGCACTGTATACACCAGGCTTTCCATCTAGAGCTTCACAACATAAGCCACTATCATCTGCTATTACGATGTAATCAGGATTACTATCTTTTAAATAATCATGAATAGTTCTAGCTTTAAGTAGTGAGTTTTCTTCAAAGGTTTCTCCTGTTTCTTCGATATCGTCAGTGTAGTTAATGTCACTAAGAGATAAGACATTATATTCAGGTAACATTTCCTTAAATTCTTTTATTTTATGTTTGTTGTTTGATGCTAAGACGATTGTTTTCATATTATTCCTCCGAGAATATTATACCAAAAATAAAAGACTCTAACGAGTCTTTTCTTTAGTTTCTTCTTCAGACATAACCATACCACTAGTACTGTAATTATATTCATTTGTATTAGTGTCATAGTATGGTACTACGAATACTCTTTGGTTATTAGTAAACCATACATCTAGTATTTGGTATTCTTTTCCTTCAACTATTGTTAAAGTTTTTTCTACTTTAAGAATTTCATAACCAACTGGTGCTTTTACATTGTATTCTAATTCCATAGCTACATTTGAATCTTCTGATAAATAATATCTTTCAGTATAAGTATGTTCATATGGTTCGTATTCTCTAACGCTGTCTTCACGATATTCGCTTTCGAATACATAAGAACGTTCTTCAAATGAATGCTTTGCTTTAGTTTCTCTTATAGTTGTGATTACTCCATCTAAAGTAAATTCTACTACACCTAGTATTGCTGCTAATGCAAGAATACTAATTACTCCGTTTCTTCTTGCCATATAAATCCCCCCTTTACTAAAAGCCATAAAAAAACGACTTTTATATACTATAAAAGTCTTGCTCTTCATAATAACCCAGGTAGAACCGGTTGTTGAGTTATTACAACATATGTTGGAACTACTCCCTCTTACGTAATTTAATTATACCATAAAATGGGGCTTTTTTCAATTTTTGGTATTTAAGATTTCTTTTAATTTTGTTTGTAATTCTTGTAGTGATTCAGTAAGATTTTCATTCATATTCCAGATACCATCTTCTGATAAAACACCAGCTTTTATGTTTAGTTTTTTCTTATCATATTCTTTTAGATCTTTAAACCAATCTTTACTACCATAGTATTTGTTTAACTTAGTTAATTTATTATTTATATCATCTAAGGAATTAGTAAATTCTTTTGTTTGGTTAATGAATTCTAATAAGTCATCTAGGTATTGTTCATTTTCTTCGATTCTTTTTTTCATGGGCATCACCAAGATTATTATAGCATCAAAAAAGTAATTCTTTTGAATTACTTTTATGGAGTTAAGACTTTAGTTGGTCCTTCTTCTTCTAATTCCATTTCAATAACTTTTCCAGGAGCACTATAGTCATAACCACCTGTTGATTCATTATAAACTGATTCTACTTCTACTGGTTTGTTGTTGATAAACCATACATCAAAGCCACCTGTTTGTGATGATTTATACATCTCTTTGTTCCAGTTCTCTATTTCTAGTATTTCGTATCCTTCTGGAATTTCTATTTGGCCACCACTAACTTTTTCTGAATATCTTTTGTTTGTTAGATTACTATATCTTACATAAAAGACATGTTCATATGGTGCGTATGTTTTTGTTTTTGGTATTTGTGTTTCTTGAGCTGCTACTTGTTCTACAGCATATGATTCTGAACTGTTTGACATGGTAGCTCCAGTATTATCACAACCTGTTAGTAATGTTGTTGCCATAGCTGCTGCTAGTAATATGCTAGCTATTTTTCTTTTTTCCATAATACAACCTCCCATTATAGAAGTCTTTTATGGAATATAAAAAGACTTCTATATTTCTATAAAAGTCTCGTTCTATTAAGTTTATACCGGTTTCCGTGTTGACGGATATAAACCACATGTATGTGAGAACTACTCCCTTTCAAGTACCTTAATTATACCATATTTTCGCTATTTTGTAAAACCTTGGCTGTTTTGTTCGGTATAGACTTTAGCATATTTGTTGTACATTTGTCTTAGGTTTGCATAAATATAGGAAGATACTACTGAGCAATAAGTTCTTAAATTATCACTTACTTCACCTGTTTTTTTACATTCGTCCAATTCTTTTAAAAAGTCTTTTTTTATTTGTTCATATAATTGTCTATTAGATTCTGGATCAATGTAATCTGATTCATTGAATTCATCGTATAATTGAACTCCTGTAAAATGGATACCATGTTGTTCTTCTTCAATACCTGTAAAACTTCCTCCTACACATGGTGGAAATAAGATTTCTTTTTCATCAGAGAATACTGATGTTCTAACTATTCTATCAACATCAATGTAAGGGACATATCCTTCTGTATCAAATGTTAAAGCAATACTATTATCTTCTTGGAATACTGTAATTTCTGAGTTAGATTTAGATGTTGACTTGAATGATGTTGTCATACCACCTTCACCATAGTTATTTAGATTATTTCTATTTTCCATACGATATAGATGATATGGCATTACAGGATTTTCTAGTGCATAACGACAAGCAACATCTGAAATAGTAAATATCATATCCATAATGTTATCTAAATAAATAATATTAATATGCTCTAATAATTTAGGTTCTTTAGAAAAGATAAATGATAAGAAGGAGTTTATGTTTCGATAGTTATATTCCATTCCATAGAACCATCTAAAATCTTTATTAGCCTCAGGATGTAGATATTCTACTCCTTCGTCTAATCCTTTATACAATTCTAAATACGCCATTTCTTTTTTTGTTAGCTCCATATTTATCCTCTTTCGTATTCGTTCTTTCCTAAATTCCATTCGTTAGCTACTTGTGGACGTGGTGCTATACCTGCGTAATAAGCATCTAAGTCAGTGAATTTGGATTCGATACCATTTCCTTTATTGATGAAATACATGATATCTTTGGAATCATTTTTACTTAGATAATCTACATATTTTTGATTAATATATTCATTAGCATAGTAGAAATCAGGAGCTCCGAATTGATGTAACATTTCATGAGCAAATGTTCCTGCTGGAGCAGCGTAACCATCATAACGATAATACATATTAGTAAATTCTACGTCACAATAATCACAATTATTGTGAGTTATAGTCCAAGGTTTAATCTTGTCTTGGAATTCAGTATTGATAAAGAATATATATATTACATTATCTGCTTGGTATTTATTTTTTAAAGCTTTAGTATTGATATGTTCTTGAATCCATTTCTTTTGAACATAGTATCCTTCACCACCAGATGTTAATAAGTTTTCACTAAATGTTGCTTTGTATTTTAAATCTTTATATTTTTCCCAGTTATAAACGAATGTTGCTTTCTTTCCATATTTAGATGCACATTTTGATAGGAATTCTGTTGATGTAGATAGTTTATCCAATATAGAGTTTAAAGTCTTTTCATCTGTTTTACTGTTAGTCCATTTAGTAGTTTGGTCATCTGTAATGATAGATACGACAATAGTATTTCCTTGTAGGGGACCAGCATTACCATATTTACCATCATAAGTAGATTTATATTCTACATTAGGATCACTTATGGTTACTGGATCTTCATGTCTTTTTCCACATCCTACTAGGAGTAATAGTAACAATAATATTATTAATATTTTTTTATTTTTCATGTTCTCAACCATCCTATTTATATTATATCAAATAATTATCTAGAAGGCTGCAATCTAGAAAAAAAGTGTAAAATATG
>JAFPMR010000017.1 GCA_017411235.1 Bacilli bacterium
ATCTATGTTTTGTTTTTCTATTTTCTTTTCTAATTCTCTTATTTTTCTACTTAGTTGTTTAATTTTATCTGATTCGCTCATCACTCCCACTCCTCTATTAACTTTTTCATTTTATAATCTTCTATTGTTTCTAAACCTAGTTCTTTGCAATCATTATTTACTCCTTCAAGTAATATTCTCATTTCTTCTTTGTTATATTCAGAAGAACCTTTGTAAACTACATACCAATTACAGTGCTTACCATTTATTTCACCTTTTTCTCTAAAGTCATAATATTTAAAATATCCTTTAGGATTTATACCGGGTATAAGAGGAACTAAAAATGATTGCCCGTATTTTTTTAGTTCCATAATATACATTTCTTCTTTTGTTGTACCTAGTTTATTTGCTATCTTGTTACACAATACCCATAAAGCTGAATTTGCATTTGTACCTCTTTTTTCTATTTGCTCTTCTAATGTAATGTTTATCTTTTCTGCATTTGATAATTTAGTCCACTCGTCAGTAGCAATAACTTTTTGATTATCGAATTGTAAAGTTACTTTTGGTCTATGTAAGGCATAATCTAATTCTAAATCTACTATCTTTCCTGTTACTTCCATTAATATAATCCCCATTCAGCAAACTTCTCAAATCCACCTATCTCTTTAATGTATTCTCTTGCTATTTCTACTATTTCTTTATAAGGTTTTCCATCTATTGTGTTATCTCCAATAGCACAACATAAATCTACTATTTCTCCTGTTTCTTGTGCTTTTAAGAAAGCATATATATTTACTGACACATCAGCTTTTGATAAATCTTTTCCGTGTAATCCCCCACCTGTTATACTTTGTGCCATATCACTTCCTAATTTTCTATTAGTTGCTCCTGTATCTACGTCAGTTCCACCTATCCATTCTCCTAATGGATTGACTATAATATTTTTTCTAAATGGTTTAGCATATTCTTCTAAATTTTTTGTACTAGCATTACTTTGACATATAATTAATTTATCATCTGTCAATATGTACTTACCGTCAAAAGGATATATTTTGTATATTTCGTGTGCTATTGTACTCATTATTTTTTCATTCTTTGTTAATGGTACACCTTTAAATATTCCATTATCACCACACCTTATTTCATTTTCTTGGTTGTTTGCTAAATGTATGTCTTGTTTAACTTGTGTTATATGTACATTTATACTACGTTTACCAGTAATTCTTCTTACTATTTGTATTATTTTATTACTATCAAATATTATGCTACTTTCTATTATGATATTGCACTCTTTATGTCCTATTAATACTTCTACTGCTACTTTTGGATTTTCTTCTTTTGTATAAGCTAAATCTACTATTGCTCCTGCAATTCTATCAGCTATTTTATCTGGGTGCATTGGATTTACTTTTTCTATCATATTCCCTCCTAAAATGGTAAATCAGAATCAGTTATCTCTATTCCATTTCCTTCACCTTTAATGTCAAATGGTGTTGGTTCTTCTTTTCTAACATTGTTTACTGCATCATATTCAGGTGCATCTTTTTTCTTTGTGCCTAAATATTCAATACTATCAGCAACTACTTCAGTTATGTTTCTTTTGTTTCCTTTATCATCCTCATAATTTCTTACTTGCATTCTTCCTGATAGTCCTATTTGACTTCCTTTTTCTTGGTATTTGCATAGGTTTTCTGCTTGTTTTCCCCATACAATACAATTAATAAAGTCAGCTCCTTCTCCATATTTATCTACTGCTAATGTAAAACTAGCTACTTGCTTATCACTTGTTGTTGTTCTTAATTCAGGGTCTTTAGTTAATCTCCCTGTTAATATCACTTGATTCATTATTTTCCTCCTTAAATAATTCTTTAAATATTTCTTCCAATACATTTACTACAATACTATTACCAGCTTGTTTATATAATTGTGAATTGCTATTCACTTTATTTGCTTTTTCAAAGTCTTCATCATCAAATCCCATTAATCGCCACGTCTCTTTTGGCGTAAGTTTTCTTATTCTAAAATTACTCATATCGTTTTCCTTTATCAATGTTGAAGCACTTGAACCTGTACCACCACATTGTGTTGTTTGAGCAGGAGCAATATCTTTTATTTCAGATTCATTATACGGATTAAACATTTCTGGTATATACCCATTTTTCTGATAAAAGTTATCATAATGTTTGCTTACAAAAGTCTTTTTTTCTTCAACAATAGGTACATTACCACCGCCTTCTCCCATTGAAGCTGTTAATGTATCACAATAATCTTTATCTTGGACTTTCCCTTTACTTCCAAAATCCCTTCCATAAGCTCCCGGAAGTTTTTGTTCCATATATAGTGTTGGTGCTCCTTCAAACCTTGCTAATATAGTTGGGTGTATTTCTTTATTGTTTACCATATTTTCTTCTAGTTTATATTTTTGATAATTAGTATTTAATCTTCCAATTATAGCTTGTTCTGATAAATAGTATTTCTCATCAACTTCATCTTCTAACAAATCTTTTAATCTAATTTTTAATTCTTTTTTCTTTGGGAATTGAAATTCTTTTTCTTCACCAATAGCAGTTACTGTACCATGATTTTCTTTTACTGTTGGAGCAATACCATTTATATCTACTATTCTTGAAGCATCATGATTACTGGGCATATAGTTCCCTATTACATTTATTTCAGGTTCTTGATAAATACTAATTGTAAATACTCTTTCTCTATTTTGTGGTATTCCATAATCTTTAGCATTTAATACTTGATAATAGTTTTTATATCCTATCTCTTCCATTGTTTCTAAATACTTATCAAAGTTATGTCTATGCTTTTTGCTAAGTAAGTTCTTTACATTTTCCCATATTACATATTTTGGTTTTAATTTCTTTACTATTCTAATTGTTTCCCACATTAGACTACTTCTAGTTCCTGAATCTTTATCACCACCAGCTTGTTGTCCGGCAGTAGAAAAATCCTGACAAGGTGAACCGTGCATAATTAAATCAACTTTTATATCTTTATCCCATTCACATATATCTTGTGGTTCAAAGTTAGTTCCAAATATTGCATTGAAACTTTTAACTGCATATTTATCTATTTCAACATAATCTACTATTTCTTCTTCTATTCCTATTCTTTCTAGTGCCTTACTACAAGCCCCTATTCCACCAAATAGTTCAAGAACTTTTAATTTCATTGTTTACCTCCAATTCTATTAGTTTCCCTTTTTTACCTCTTGGTAGGTGTATCATGTAAAAATGTTCTATATCTTCTCCAGTTAGGTATTTAATTGCTTCAGCATACATCTTTTCTTGCTTTAAACATTTTTCTCTATTCTTTGGTGATGCAGAAGCATACGTTTTTATATCGAAAATAGCCTTTTCTGCGAACTTTTGTTTGTTCTCGGTAAATATGTCTAAGAACATCCAAAACTCATCTGTAAACCCATTTATACCACCTTTTAGCCATTGTTCTATCTCTTTGTGTATCAGAATTCCTCTCATTTGAGCTGATTCTAGGATTTTAGGGTCGATATTTGCGTATGTTCCATCATCCAGTAGTCGTGTTACACTGGGAATTATCTTGTCACCTATCCTGTAGGTATGGAATTCTTCATTATACGTACAAGTAGGCTCGAAATCATCTATCCCTGTGATTATATCCACTGTACCTCCAAACTCTTCGGTATTAACTATCTTCTCGCTTAGTACCATTTTCTTTTCTCTCTATAGTCTTTTTAGCATCTTCATAACTCATGTTTTCAATTTTATCTATCTTGTA
>JAFPMR010000214.1 GCA_017411235.1 Bacilli bacterium
ATTTCACGTAATCTATCTTTTCTAAAGTTAAAAGCCATAATAGCATCATTATCTTCTAAAGGACATTTATTTATAATACCTGGTATTACGAATTCATCAAATACACCATTATTATAGTTTTCTTCAATTAATTCTTTATAAGATTTATAAACAGGTGCTTCACCATAAACGATAGCATCATAACTCTTCTTTAATCTATCAAAGTTATTATCTCTATCCATTCCATAGTATCTACCAGAGATAGTAGCAATTGTTCCAATTCCTACTTCATCTATTTTTGCTTGTAGTTGATCTAGGTAAGTTAGAGCACTTTTTTCATAGGTATCTCTACCATCTAAGCAAATATCAAAGTAAACATTTTTTACTTCTTTTTCTTTTAAGATATCTAAAATTGATAATAAGTGATTAATGTGTGAGTGTACTCCACCATCACTTAATAAACCAAAGATATGAAGATTAGAATTATTCTTTTTAACATGATCAATTATTTTATTAAATTCTTCATTATTATTAAATTCTTTGGATTCTAAAGAAGCTGTTATTGCTTCTAGAGGTTGCAAGGCAACTCTTCCGGAACCTAGATTCATATGTCCTACTTCACTTGTTCCCATTTGACCTTCAGGTAAACCTACGGCTTTTCCTGAAGCTTGTAAGATTGAGTGTGGATATTTATTCATTAACATATCTAATGTTGGATGATTAGCATTTTTGAATGCATTACCATCAGAAGATTCTCTTATTCCACATCCATCTAATATACATAAAACTAAAGGTTTAGTCATTTAATATCATCTCTTTCTACATATAGTATTTTATCATAAAAGCAAATAAAAAGAACTAGATTTTATCTAGTTCTTTTGTTATTTCTTCTTTGTCTATTCCTTGACCAATGAATACTAGTTTAACCATTCTATCTCCGTAGAATTCATCCCAGTCTCTTTGTAAGTCTGGATTGGCTTCTAGGATTTGTCTTTGTAGTTTAGGTTCTGCTGTTGCTAACCATGGTCCGGCTTCAGTTAAATCTTTTAAAGTACCAGCTTGTTCAAACATGTATGACATATCTTTATCATCACTAAAGTATACAAGTCCTTTTACTCTAATTATTTTCTTAGGCCATGGTTTACCAATGTAATCAACAAACTTAAATCTATCAAATGGTTCTCTTCTATAGTATACGAATGTATTGATACCATATTCTTCTACTTCCCCAGATTCATCATGATCATGATGGTGATGATGATGTTCATGTTCATGTTCTTCATGATCATCATCTTCATCTATTTCATGTTCTTCTACATCTTTATCTAATTCTGCATACCAACCAGAAGATGTAGCAGCTTTTTCAAAATCAAATTTATGAGTATCTACTACTGTATTTAGATTTACTTTTGAATAGTTTGTTTCAATGATATCGGCATTAGGTTGTAATGCTCTTATGACATCTTTTACTGCTTTTAATTGTTCTTTTGTTACTTCATCTACTTTATTTAAGATAATAGTGTCACAGAATTCGATTTGTTGAATTATTAAGTTTTCGATATCTTCTTCTTCGATATGATCATTTAATAAGTTTCTTCCGTTAGTAAATTCGTCTGCTAATCTTTTAGCATCTACTACTGATACTACTGAATCTAAATAACATAGTTTAGGCATGTTGTATTGAACATAAGCATCTTCCATGGCACAAATTGTTTGAGCTATAGGAATTGGTTCACAGATACCAGATGCTTCTATTACGATGTAATCAAATTTATTAGCATCGATTATTTCATTTATTTGTTCTATTAAGTCTCCTTTTAGAGTACAACAAATACAACCATTTTGTAATGGTATTAGTGATTCATCTTTAGCACCTACAATACCACCTTTTTCAATTAAGTTGGCATCAATGTTTACTTCACCAATGTCATTTACTATTACAGCAAATTTTTTGCCTTCTTGGTTATTTAAGATATGATTTAATAATGTTGTTTTACCACTACCTAGATAACCAGTTAATACTGTTATAGGTAGACTTCTTTTAGGTATTTGTTTCATAATATTACCTCGCAATCTCTTAGTATTATATTCTTTTTTTATAAATTATCAATAAAAAAGGATTTTTAAATCCTTTTTATCCTTCACTTACTTCTTGTTCTATTTTCTCGATATATTTAAAGGCATATTCTTCACCTTTTTTAGAGAACGTTATTTTATATTTAGAGAAGTCTTTATAGTTTGTTGAATCAATAGCAAATTTAGTAAATTCTTCTGCTGTATAATCATTATATTTATCTGTTAATTTATGGTCTTTATAAACTGTATATGTTCCATCAGGATTCTTTTTATAAGTTGCTATAGCTGTATAGACATAATAGTCATCACCTTTAGTTGTTACTTTAAAGACGAATTGATTAATTGAATTATTTAATTCACCACTAGCACAATAAGGGTTTAAATAATACTTTTTATATTTTTCGTTATAAACGATTAATGGGCATGTTGTATTAATACTTTTATTTTGTAATGTTTCACCATAAATCATTTTATATGTTGTTTCTATTTTTATTGAATCAATAACTCTAAAGTCTTTTATAGGATCATTATATTCTTTGTTATTAGCTATATCTGGGAAGACTTCATTGAATTCGTTTTTGTCTGTTAATTCACCATAGGCTTTTTCAATTGTTAATGCTCCCATAACTATTGATTGTAATTTATCGTTTTCTGATAAGTCTTCAAATTTAGTATTGTTACCAAAGATTGGACTTATTAAGTTACTGAAGTCTACACCAATGTTTCCAACATAGTATGCTTTTAAACTTAGTTCTGTTACTAGTTTAGCATCTGTTACTACTCCTTCTTCTGGTTCTTTTTCTGGAGTAGGATCTTCAGGTTTTTCTTCTGGTTGTTCTTCTTCTACTTTTTCTTTAGCAGGAATTAGATTATCTAGGAATTTAATGTGAATATAACCTTTGTCATTAGCTATAATAAGGCACAAGAAAACAATAATAAGAAATTCAAGAAGTGCAAATACAGGGACCTTCTTTTTCTTATTAGGAGTTTGATTATACATATTGTTATTTCCATAACCAAATTGATTAGTATTTAAGTCGTTACTAAAATCATATAGGTTTCCACCCATATTATTATTCATCATAGGTTGTTCTTGCATCATTGGTTGTTGTTCCATCATAGGTTGTTGTGGCATTTGTTGCATTGGATCATTCATAGGAGGCATTTGTTGCATTGGATCTTGCATAGGAGGCATTTGGTTATAGTTGTTGAAATTATTGTTAGGATAACCATTATAGTTATTGTAACCATTATTATCGTAGTTCACACTATTCACTCCCTATTATGTATTAATTATATCACAAAAAAAAAGAATTAAAAGGTTAATTCTTCTTTTTTTGGTCTTGGTTTCTTGAAGCTAATTCCTCTTCTAATGTACGATTTGTTGCCTTCAAGTTTTCTTTAAGTAGTCTGTTCATTTCTTTTTCTAGTTTGTCTTTATATTTATCGTAATCATGTGATTCTACTTTGAATGGTTTACCAAAGCGTAACATTAGGTTTTTACTATGTTTAACATAGTCACCAGTTATTACTGCTGGAACAATTGTTGCTTCTGTTTTATAAGCCATTGAAATAGCGCCATATTTTAATGGTAAGAATACTTGGTCATATGTTTTGTTTCTAGTTCCTTCTGGGAAGATTCCAATTGATCCACCATTTTTTAAAATATCTAGTGCTGTTTCAGTAGCTGAATCATCATGAATAGATCTATCTACTGGTATGCAACCAAACATTTTAAAGAACCAAGCATTATGTCCTTCTGGATATTGTTTATCAAAATATTCTTTTTTAGCCATATAGTGTAATACTCTTTTTGTAGACATAATAATAGGACATTGGTCCATTACATGTTTATGATTACATGTAATTATTATTGGTCCTTTTTTAGGTATTACTTCTTTATTAACTATTTGAGGACGATAATGTAGTTTAAATATTAAACCTAGTATAGGAGAAAATATTTTGTATGGTAATTCACTGCCTAGTTTAATTTTTGTCATGTTTTTCTTTTGCCCTCTTTTCCATATTTTCTTCTTGTAGTTTTCTAAAGTCTACTTTACCAACAATAGTTTTTGGTAGAGACTTTCTAAATTCCCATTCTTTTGGAATAGCATATTTAGCTAGATTCTTTTCACATAAATCTAGTAGTTCTTTTCTTAATGCTGGTGTTTCTTTGTATCCTTGTTTTAAAGCAATGTAAGCTTTTCCTACTTCTACTTTATATGGATGTGGAACACCTATTACTGTAGCATCTAGAACGGCTTCATGTTGTTCTAGTACTTCTTCTATTTGAGATGGATAAACATTATATCCTGATGTTACTATCATACGTTTAATTCTTTGTTTGTATGAGAAGAAACCATCTTTATCCATTGAACCAATATCACCAGTATGTAACCATAAGTTACCATCTTTATGGTAACGTAGAGCATCGTTGGTTTCTTTTTCGTTGTTATAGTAACCTAACATTACAGATGGACCTGTAACAACGATTTCACCATCTTCACCTACTGGCATTTCTTCATCTGTTCCAGGTTTAACAATTTTTAAATAACTTCCTGGCCATGGAATACCAATTGTTCCAGGACGAGATGCGTAACGTAAGTCAACACATACGGCTGCTACTGCTTCTGTCATACCATAACCTTGAATCATGTTAGTTTGAGCTCCATGTTCGTGTAAGAAGTCATTAATCTTTGTTACTCTTTGTTTATTTAAGGTATCTCCTCCACCAATTACATATTTTAATTGAGATAGAGATACTCCTTCCATTCTTTCATTTGTAGTTAAAGCTTCAAATAATGTAGGTACACCTAAAATAACTGTTGGTTTATGTTTTGTTAATAGTTTATCAAATTCTGCTGCTTTAAATGTAGGAATAAGTACTACTTCAGCACCAACATAGAAAGCATCATTGATACCTACTTCTAAGCCTAAACCATGGAAGATAGGTAGAATACCTAAGATGATATCATCACTACATAAATCTGGATAAGCATGGGTTGCTTGTACTGTTGCAGCATTAAAGTTACCGTTTGATAAAACGATTCCTTTTGGTGTACCAGTAGATCCTCCACTTTGTAAGATTACTGCTGGTGTATCACGATCTACTTCTGCTTCATAATCATCTTTTGTATAGTTTTTACCATGTTCAATAAAGTCTTTCCATGGTTCAAACATTTTATTATCTTTGTATTTTGGATGTTCATATTTACGACCAGATGTGAAGTCATAACCTACTTTATAAATAAATGGCATAGAGTCTTTAGCTGAGATTATTACTGTTTTATAAACATCTGTATCATTGATTATATTTTTTACTTTAGAATATGTTATATCCATAGCTACAAGCATTACTGATTTATAGTTTTGTAGAGCTTGTTTTACTTCGTTTTCAGATAGTAATGGGTGTAACATATTTGCTACAGCACCTAATTTATTTAAGCCATAGAAAGCAAATAATGCTTCTGGTACATTAGCAGATAAGATACTTACGATATCTCCTTTTCTAATGCCATGTGCTCTAAAGGCTTTAGCAGCTAGATCTATTTGTTCATAGAATTCATCATATGTATAAGTATTTCCAAAGTAAGAAATAGCTGTTTTGTCATGCCATGCATCACTACGCATTCTATTTAGTTCTAAAATAGATACATTAGGTGGATTAATTTCCATATCTTTTTTTGAATAGTATTTTTTCCAAGGAGCTTTAGGTTTTTTCTTAAAGCCTAGGAATTTAAAGAATTTCATGTCTAATATTCCCATTATTGATTCCTCAATTCTTGTAATTTATCACTAATTATTTTTTCTAGTTTTTTATTATCATTTGTTAGGTCTTCTTTTTTAGATACTTTTATTGGTTTTAAGAATTCTATTCTTAAGTCATTAGTACCAAATTTATATTTACCAGTGATAACAAATGGTACAATTGGTGTATTTGTTTCAGATGCCATCTTTACTGCCCCTATTTTGAAAGGCATGATGATGTCATCTGTTCTATTTATTGTACCTTCAGGAAATATTGCTATTGATTTATCCTCTTCTAAGGCATTTATAGCACTTTCTAAGGCATTTTTATCATGGATAGCTCTATTTACTGGAATAATACCCATTCCCCTAAAAATAAGCTTTTTAGCACCTTTTAGAAGTGAATCTTTAGCTAGGAAGTGTAATACTCTAAATGGTACTATTCCTACCATCATTACACTATCCATATCATTAGTATGATTTCCTGCTAGAACTACTCTACCAGTACGAGGAATATTCTCTATTCCTACTACTGTAGGATGATACCATAATTTAATAAATACTCTTATGATGGGTCTAGCTATAAAGCGATAAAAAAATGGTTCTTTCATTATAATCCTCCTGATATATAAGTTCATTATTATTTTACCATTATTTTATAAATAAAAAAAGATTGTTATTTAACAACCTCTCTAGCTAAATCATATTTTTCATCTAAGGTTTTATTGTAACCTATAGCAATATCATCTTCTTTGATAATTAGAATGAACCACCAAGTTGTATCTTCTTTGATAGTTTTTGATTTATCAACATCTCTAATTACTCTTTTAGTTGGATGTAATTTCATAGAATAGATGTTTTCTTTATTGATTCCTTCACCAAAGTTTTCTAAGACATCTTCTTCAGTATAACCCATTTCTTCTAAGGCTTGATCTCCTTTTAGATATTCTAAGTTACCTTCGTAGTATTCATAGATATTTTTGTAATAAATAAAGGTATTATCATTAAAGGTATATTTTTGATTGTTATATATCCAAGTATCTCCTAGTTCTTTTTCTTCTTGTTTTTCACTAGTTACTTCGATACTTTCTGTATTATCTTTTATTGGTTTTTCTTTTTGCTTTAAACGATAGAAGGCGAAAGCATTAGCTCCTAGAAGAATGAATAATAGAACAAATTTTAGAATGAATAGTTTTTTATTAACTGCTTTTTTCATATGACACCTCTATCCTTTTTATATATTATCATAAATAATAAAAAAATCCATTAAATAAATGGATCTTCATATTCTTCTTCTTTGTGATATTCACCATCGAAGTGTTGTTTTAAGATAAAGTTATAACTATCTTCACACATTTGGTCTAGACCTTTTTCTGCTTTCCATCCTAGTTTTTCTTCTGCGTAAGAAGGATCTGCATAGCATGCTGCTATATCACCAGGTCTTCTACCAACTATTTTATAGTTAATCTTAACGTTATTAACTCTTTCAAAAGCTTTAACCATATCTAAAACACTATAACCAATTCCTGTACCTAAGTTATAAGCATCTATTTCTTTAGTACTTAAGACTTTTTCTACAGCTTTTATATGTCCTTTAGCTAAATCTACTACATGGATATAATCTCTTACACCTGTTCCATCTGGTGTATCGTAATCATCACCATAAATACTTAGTTCTGGTAATTCACCAGTAGCAACTTTCATAATATATGGCATTAGATTATTTGGTTTACCTTTAGGGTTTTCACCTATTAATGAACTTTCATGAGCACCTACAGGATTAAAGTATCTTAGTAATGCTATTGACCAGTTATTATCTGATTCATAAACATCTCTTAAGATATTTTCTATATATAATTTAGTTGTACCATATGGGTTTGTTGTAGGACCTAATTTGAAGTCTTCTTTGATAGGTAATGATTCTGGGTCTCCATAAACAGTTGCACTAGATGAGAAGACTATTTTTTTAACATTGTATTCATTCATTACAGTTAGTAATGATAATGTTGAACCAAGGTTATTATCATAGTATAGAATTGGTTTTTCTGTAGATTCTCCTACTGCTTTTAAACCAGCAAAATGAATAACAGCTACTATATCATCATTCTCAGCAAATATTCTTCTTAGACTTTCTTTGTCACAAACATCTGCTTCATAGAATTTAACTTCTTTTCCTGTTATTTGTTTTATTTTATCTACTACACTTCTTTCAGAGTTGCATAGATTATCAACAATTACTACTTCATAACCATTATTTAATAGTTCTACTACAGTATGACTTCCAATGTATCCTGTTCCACCTGTTACTAGTATTTTCATTTTTCTCACCTTCTATCATGATTATAACATATTATTAATTTATATTTACATTTTATTTGCTTTTTTGTTGTGATTAATTCTTTACAATGATAAACTTTAATTAGAGGTGATTAGATGAATTCAGTATACAGAAGAGTTGCAAAAGATTGTTTAGTTAATTGGATGGGAACTCCTGAAGAAGAAGCTATTGCTTTCGCAACAAATGATACGGTTCAAGATTTGGAAAATGGTAATGATAACCATTATGGAGTTGGTGCTCTAGGATCTATTAGAGCAGCAATGAGAAGTATTGTAAGACAATTAGGTTTACCTGATAATATTTATAGTACTTTTGAAAATGCAGTTGTTAATGATGATAATAGTAATGTATTTGGTGTTATCGCAGAAAAAATGCAACAAGTTCCTAACATAGAAGAATTGATTATTAATGCTTTAAGTGATATTCATGATCAATGGGTTATTGATAATTCAAGTGAAAAGACTTTTACTAAAAAAGAAGGTAGAGGTCAATTACATCAATATACTCCACTAGAATTAATTGGATGGAAAGAAGTTAAGAGTGATTTAATCTTCTTAGAACCTGTTTTAAATGCTGTTGGTGTAACAGTAGATAGAGAAAAATTATTAGCAGCTTATAATGAAAGAGTTATGGCTTATGCTGAAGAACGTGGTATTACTAGTAAAGATGATATTGCTACATTAATTGGTACTGGTTCTGGATATTATCCTGCTCTACCTCAAGAGTTAGCTGGAAAACTAGTTGAAAGAAAAGATGTTATTGCTGATGGAGTTGTTGCTAAAGCAATGGAAAATAATAGTCCACTATTAGAAGTAATTGGTTTAGGACAAACTGACGGGGCTCCAACACTTAAATAAAATAATTATTCTACCATTTTTGTGGTAGAATAATTTTATGTCCTCGTAGCTCAGTTGGATAGAGCAATCGCCTCCTAAGCGATAGGTCGGGAGTTCAACTCTCCCTGGGGACGCCATATTAAAAATAAGAACTAGTAATAGTTCTTTTTTATTGTATAATTATAATAGGTGATGCGTATGTATTGTAGAAATTGTGGAAATAAAGTTGAAGGAAACTTTTGTGCAAAATGTGGTACTCCTGTTAATAATGTTCAAACTGAACAAGCTGCTCCTCCTAAAAGAAAGTTTTCTGCTTTGACAGTTGTAGCAGTGTTTGTTTTTATTTTATTCTTTGGTTCTTTGCTAGTTAGTATTGCTGATGGTTCCTTTTTTCATGCTTTCCGAGACAAAGGCGCTGAGGTAGAAAAAAATGCTAAACAAAAAGCTATAAAATATATGAAGGAAAAGTATAATATTGAATTAGAAGAAAAGGACTTAGAAGTATCTACCGATACCATCACGGCTTCATATCTTTGGGAAAAAGGTACTTATCTATCTGATTTATCTGATGTAACATTTGAGTATAATGGAGAAACTGTAAGTATTATTGATATAAACAATAAAAGTAATGATAATTATGGAAATGTTGTATGCGATAATCTTCAAGCTGATTTAATTCAACAAATTAGATTCAAAATGATTGAAGAAATCGTTAAAACTAACAAATACATCGATTATTACGATAGCGTAACTTACGGATCAGGCAAATTAAAGGATTGTTATGGATTTGATGAATACTATGGAGATAAAGAAAATAATTTTTTTGAAAAAGCGGATACAAGAGTTTTAATTGGAATTAGACAAAAAGATTTTACTTATGATGATGATTTGCAAAATAGAATTGAACAATATAAGATTGATGAATTTATACTGTATATCTATTCTAATGAGAATATGGATTATAGTGATTACCGTTTTCAAGATCGAAAGCGTGATAATTTTGATACCATTGAAAATGATATGAAAAAAGACAGTAAAATTTTAGAAGTATATGCTTATAAGAATGGTGAATTAAAACATATTGTTAAATCATAAAAGGACTAATTATTTAGTCCTTTTTTATTTTACATAATTTAATTGTTGGGAAGATTAAGAATAATAATGATCCACAAGTATCAATTAAGACATCTATAAATGATGGTCCCCTATTTGGTATAAATGCTTGATGGATTTCATCTGTACAAGCATAGATAAAACAAAATATCAAAGTATATATTACTGTTATTGGTTTTAGATCATATATTTGTCTTAATAGTAAATAAGCTAAGATAGAAAGAATAAAATAACTAAACATATGAGCCATTTTTCTTATTAATAAGCCATATTTGTTAATAAGTTTTTCTTTTTCTTCAGATGTTAGTTTTTCTTGTTTAAAAGTTTCTACTATTTTAACTAGGAATCTTTCACTTTTACTAGATGATTTAGATCCATTATCATTAGAAAAGTTAAAGATAACTCCCATCCAAGTGATTAATAATATTATATTTAATATAAATAAAACTTTTTTCATATTAATACCTCTATTACATACTATCATATTTTAGGCATAAGAAAAACTAAGATTTCTCTTAGTTTTCTTGTGGAGTATGAAGGCATAGGATATTTGAACTGTTTTTTCGTTCGATTGTAAATTCAATCAGGGTATTTTCTTTGATTATTTGATGACGATCTGTATTTTTTAGATATGCAAAGATACTTTCGTTATCATTAAGTTGAATAAATCCGTAGCCTTCATCACTCCACCATTCAACTCTACCTTTTAACATTTCAATACCCTTTCTATGTTTATATTATATAATACATTTGTTCGTATTTCAAGAGCAAAATTTTAAAATTTTACACAAAAAAAAGCTGGCAACTATCTATTTTTGCTCAGCGCTATCTTCGACGTGTACGTGCTTGACTTCTCTGTTCGGGATGGGAAGAGGTATTTCCACGTAGCCATTGTCACCAAAACTTTTTTTAACTGTTAATATATTATCAAATTGTTTCTTATTTGTCAAAGTTATTTTTAAGATATTCTCCTAGTTGGTTATAAGCAGTGTCATCCCAAAGGCTCATTCTTTCGTCGTCTTCGAAATGACCTAGGGTTACATCTTTGCCATCTGGGATGAAAACAAAGTCCCAACTCCAACCAAATTTACCACTTTCTCTTAGAGCTATAGTTCCTTTAGTTGTTGATGAAAAGATTACAGGTTCTTCTCCTGGTTTGCAATAAGCTAAAGCTTCTCTTAGCTCAGCTTTTCTATTTTTTTCGCCTTTCATCATTTTTAGTAAACATTTATTGCCAATTGTGTCTTCGCAATAATGAGTATAAGGTCCAGGGAATCCATTTAGACAATCTACATATAATCCTGAATCTATTTTTAGAACATCTTTTTTTAGAAGATCTGCAGCATATTTTGCTGAATAAGCTGCTACTTCTTCTGCTGTATCAGCTTGTATTTCTACTGTTTCCATTTTGATGTTATCAACATCTATTCCGTATGGTTTTAATTTATTTTTTGTATTTAATAGTTTGGCCCAATTGCCAGTAACTAATGTAATTTTTTGCATATTAAAAAACTTCCTTTTCTATTTATATTTTTTTTAATTGTTATTAACTATGCGGCATAGTTAAAAGCTTTATCATCAGTTCCGGCATTAGCGGCGATGATAAAGTTATTTAGACACGCATACGCATGCTCATGGTTGCACCCATGCTTAAACCCATGCTCATAGGCATGCCCATACTCATAGAAATACTCATGCTCATACATAAATATTTTAGACATTATCATCACCTCATTTCTCACCCTCATTATATATTATTTTTTAAAAATTACAATATATATTTTTTTGATAGCCTCAAAAAAATTGTTTATAACATTTTTTTAAAGCAAAAAAAAAGCTGGCAACGATCTATTTTTGCTCAGCGCTATTTTCGACGTGTACGTGCTTGACTTCTCTGTTCGGGATGGGAAGAGGTATTTCCACGTAGCCATTGTCACCATAAAGCTTTTTTTCTTTTTGTAACCTTTTTATTCTTAAAACATTTTAAATATAATGTTCTTTAAAAACATGATAATGCGACTTTTGTATCAAATAAGAAATAATAATTAAGATTAAATCCTCGTGCTATTAGTACTAGTCAGCTCAAATTGTTGCCAATCTTCCACCTCTAGCCTATCGACGTTGTAGTCTTCAACGGCACTTACTATATACATATGGGAAAACTCATCTTGAAGTTAGTTTCACGCTTAGATGCTTTCAGCGTTTATCTATTCCGCACATAGCTACTCTGCGATGCAACTGGCGTTACAACAGATACACCATTGGTGCGTCCATTCCGGTCCTCTCGTACTAGGAACAGATCTCCTCAATTTTCCTACGCCCACGACGGATAGGGACCGAAC
>JAFPMR010000215.1 GCA_017411235.1 Bacilli bacterium
ATGAGTGAGGATGTTAATACGTTACTTATTACAGGACCAAATATGAGTGGTAAATCAACTTATATGCGTCAGTTAGCAATTATTATTATCATGGCACAAATGGGCTCATTTGTTCCTTGTAAAAGTGCTAAATTACCAATATTTGATAAAATCTTTACTCGTATTGGGGCATCGGATGATTTAGTATCTGGAGAATCTACTTTTATGGTAGAAATGAAAGAAGCTAAGAACGCAATATGTAATGCTACTGCTAATTCATTAATATTGTTTGATGAATTAGGTAGAGGTACTGCTACTTATGATGGTATAAGTCTTGCACAATCAATTTTAGAATATGTTAATAATAAGATTAAGTGTAAAACTTTATTTAGTACTCACTACCATGAACTTACAAGTTTAGATGAATTATCTGGTATTAAAAATGTTCATGTTGAAGCTTATGAAAAGGATGGAAATGTTACATTCTTGCATAAGGTTAAAGATGGCGCAGTAGATAAGTCTTATGGTATTCATGTTGCTAAATTAGCTGGGATGCCTAAAGAGTTATTAGATCGTGCTAATGAAGTATTAGATTATTTTGAAGATAATGGTAAGAAGAGTGCTGTTACTTCTTCTAGTCAATTATCATTTGATTTCTCTGAACCGAAAGAATCTGAAGTAGAGAAGAGATTAGATGAAATAGATCCATTAAAAACTACACCTATGGATGCTATCAATATTTTATATGAATTAAAGGAGTTAAATAGGAAATAATGTATAATGAAGAGTACTTCTATGGAATAACTGATTTATTACATTTTAATGTTTATGCAACTCTTTTAAAGGGACATTTAATTAAAGAAGAAAGAGTTATAATTAAAGTTTTTAAAAAAGATAATCAAGTTGTAGTTATTGAGAATAATCAAGGTAAAGATATTATCTTAAAAGATACTAGAGATAATAAAGATGATGATTTAATGACTTATGATTTAGTATTTTTAAAAACGATGGAACGATATATAAGTGATTATGAAATGCCTGGTATGATATATGAATATATTGAAGGTGTTGGTTCTTGGTATCGAGTTAAAGTCAAAGGATATAATCCTTTAGATAAGATTATGAAACCTTTCTTCTTAAAGAAAACTATATTAAGAAATAAGTTATATAAATACTGTGATAATCCAGAAGATTTAGAAAAGATTACGAAATTTTATGATTTAACAAATGGTTTAATAAAATTTAGTAAACCTAATGATGTAAAAAAACTATTTTCAATTATTGAAAAATAGTTTTTTTAATGTATTTATGTTATTATACGAATGAGGGATGACTATGGAAATTAGAAAAGTTGAACCTGTATTAAAAACAACTTTGGATTTAAAAAAAGAACGTGAAAAGCAAAATGAAGAAAAGAGAAGAGCTCTTTTAGAAAAGAAAAGATTGCTTGAAGAAATGAAAAAGATGGAAGGCAAAGGTATTCATTTCGATAAAAGAATATAATTCTTCTAATTTAAGGGGATTTATGTTATAATTTCTTGGTGAGGTGTCATATTATGGGTAAAACAAGAAGTGAATTAAGAGAAAAAGCTATGGTTATTCTTTATCAACTAGATATCTTAAAGAATAATGATATTGAATATAATGTAGAAGAAGTTATTTCTGAGAACCTTGAAGTTGATAATGAATTCGTTAGAAATATTGTATATGGTGTTATTACTCATTTAGATGAATTAGATGACACTGCTAATAAGTATATGAAAAACTGGACTATTGATAGAATTGATAAGACTGGTGCTGCAATACTTAGAATTGGTTTGTATGAAATATTATTTGAAGATACACCAAATATTGTTGCTATAAATGAAGCTGTTGAACTTGCTAAAAAATATAGTGATGATAATGTTAGAAAGATAATTAACGCTGTTTTAGATAAAGTTAATAATGATAATTAAAAAAAGAACACTTAGTGTTCTTTTTATATTGCTCTATAAATGTCTTTACCTTTTTCTGGGTCTTTAGGATCTATTTTATCAGTAAATAAGATGCCATCTAGATGATCTAATTCATGTTGGAAACATACTGATAATTCTTCTCTGACTCTTAACTCATATTGTTCGCCATTTTCATCATATGCTGTTAAACGCATTCTTGCATGTCTTGGTACAATACCACAAGTAGGACGATTGATACTTAAACAACCTTCGCCTTCTTCGATATATACTAATTCCTCAGAAGTTGATTTTATTTTTGGATTGATTACTATGTAGCGATCAAATTTTCCTTCTTCAACTTCATATACGATAACGAAGATTCTTTTAGGAATACCTAATTGAATAAAAGATAATCCCATACCAGCTCTTAGATTGTATTTTTCATTTATTTCATCTATTTGTGACATTTCTAGATAATCCATTGAATCTTTTATTAATTGTTTAGTTTCTTTATCTAATGGAAATGTTACATCACTACTTTTAGTATGTAATATTTTATTAGCTTTTTTATCACGATCATCTAGAATTGTTATTTTTGGTAATTCTTTTGGTAATTCATGCATTTATATCACCTGCCTCAATCATTTTAACAAATATATGTTAAAAAAACAAATTAAACGGCGATTTTTAAGTAAAAAAAGGTGTCTAATACGTTTACATTGTTTTTAGATTATAAAATATTAATGTTTATTTTTATGATATTATAATAATAGGAGTGAGTAACGTGAAGAGAGTATTAAAGAATCTAAATTATCCGTTATTATTACTGACTATTGTTTACTCTATATTTGGGTGTATTATGGTCTTTTCAGCTTCTTCTGTTGCTGCTGTTTTAAGATATCAAGTTTCAACTAATTATTTCTTTATAAGACAAGTTATTTGGATTTTAATTGGTTCTGCTGTTGGAATATTTGCAATGTTTTTTCCAACAAAGAATTATAATATACCTTCGAAGGTTGCTATGGCGGTTGTTCTTGGACTTTTATTCTTTGTATTTACTTTCGGTAGAATAGCCGGTGGTGCTCAGTCTTGGTATAAAGCTGGTTTCTTTAACTTCCAACCTACGGAGTTGGCAAAAATTGTTTTAATACTATTCTTAGCTTGTTATTATCATGATATTTCACAAGATAGAAAGATTTCTTTATGGGATATGTTATTTCCATTAATAATATCAGCTATTGAATTTGTTATGATTGCTATGCAGCCAGACTTCGGTGGTGCATTTATTATATTTGGTATTGTTGCTTTAATATTTATTTCTTTACCAATTGCTAAAAAACATAAAAAGAAAGTATATAAAGTTGCTTTAGGTGCCTTTCTTATCTTGTTATTTGGTGTGTTTGTTTTAGGAAAGAATATCTTACAGTCATACCAAGTTAAGAGAATCTTATATTTTCAAAATCCTTGTGAAAGATATGCTGATGAAGATGGTACTGGTTACCAAGTATGCAATGGTTACATAGCTATTCATAATGGTGGTTTAACTGGTGTTGGTTTAGGCAAGTCTACGCAAAAGTATTTGTATTTACCAGAAGCACATACAGACTTTATTTTTCCTATTATTTGTGAAGAGTTAGGTCTTGTTGCTGGTATATTAGTTGTTCTTGGTTATTTTGTAATGTTAGTTTTAATTTTAATAATTGCTAAGAACGCAGTGGCACTGAGAAATAGTATTTTAACTTATGGTATATTTGCTTATTTGTTGTTACATATCTTAATTAATTTACTTGGTGTTTTAGGTCTTATTCCTTTAACTGGTGTTCCATTACCATTACTAAGTTATGGTGGATCATTTAATGTTATTGTATTAGCTTCTTTAGGTATTGTGCAAAGAGTTAATATTGAGAATAAAAAAGATAAGATTATGGAAAAAATTAAAAAATTATAGCATCGGAAGATGCTTTTTTTATGAAAAAAAAGGAAATTGGACTTTGATGGAGTATATATAGGGTGAAGGGAGGTATTTTATGTTAGAAATAATCAAAGACTATAAGAAGATTATTGTTGGTATTGTTTTAGTTATTTTAGTAGGAATTATTTCTTTCTTATCTATTAAATCTAATAAAGATGAAATTAAATCTACTGAACAAAATATAGAGAAGGTAGAAAAGTTAGAGAAGAAAGAAGAAGCAGGAGAAGTTATTGAAGAAGTAAAACCTATTAAATATTTAAATGTTGATGTTAAAGGAGCGGTTAAGAAACCTGGTATTTATTCTTTGGAAGAAGGAAGTATAGTAAACGATGTTATTAAAAAAGCTGGACTTAAGAGTAATGCTTCTACCAAGAATATTAATCTTAGTAAAAAGATAGTTGATGAAATGGTTATTTATATTTATACAACTAAAGAACTTAGTAATACTGTTATTAATGAACCTTGTATTTGTAATGATGTTAATATTAATTCTTGTGAAGGAAGTAGTGTTATTATTCCTGGTGATGATACTAGTACAAATACTGATATTGTTTCTTCGAAAGTTAATATTAATAAAGCTAATAAAGAAGAATTAATGACTTTATCAGGTATTGGTGAAGCTAAAGCTATAGCAATTATTAAGTATCGTGAAGATAATAATGGTTTTAAAGATGTATCTGAAATAATGAATATTTCAGGAATAGGGGAATCTATATATAACAAGATTAAAGACTATATTACAATCTAAATTATTTTATTTATTATTATCAATTATTACTATTTTAGTGGTCTTTATATTTAATAATATAAAAATAAATAGTAAATATAATCTTAATGACAATGAATTCTTTATGAAGATTACTAATATAAAGATTGATGATAAAAAGATCACTTTAACTTTAGATGGTAAAGAAAAATTAATAGGAATTTATTACTATAAGAATCTAGATGAAATTAAAAATATTTCTTATGGTAAAACAGTTTATCTTAAAGGTAATTTAAAGGTTCCTAGTAATAATACGATTCCTTATACTTTTAATTACAAAAAGTATTTAGAAAAGAAGCATATTAATTATTTATTAAGTATTAAGAGTATTAAAGTAGTTGATGATGATAGTGGTTTATATACTATTAAAA
>JAFPMR010000018.1 GCA_017411235.1 Bacilli bacterium
AAAAATTAGTTGAACATAAAGAGTACATTCATGAGTATGGTGTAGATATGCCAGAAGTTAGTACTTGGAAATGGAATAAAGAACAATAAAAAAGATATCACATTGTGATATCTTTTTTTATGTTGTTATTACTTCTGGTTTCTTAATCTTCTTACCTACGACAATTCCTACTATAGATAGAACTATTATTACGATGAATATTAGTACTAATTTAGCAAAGACACCAGTTACATTACTTAGGATAACTTTAGATATTAAATCACCATCAATTGGTATTAACTTAGTAAGTAATGCTATTGCACCATTAGCAAGTAATCCTAAAATACTAATTACTAGTGTTACTATACATAATGGAACTAAGCTTTGATTAATTAATACTATTAGTGCTCCACATACTAGTATTCCAATTAGAACACCATAATAGATTTTATTATTATATGCTACTCCTAAGATTTCTAAAGCTTGTTTAGAATCTGGATCCATTTGTTTCATGTCTTTTTTTATTTCTTTTACAGCATTATCTAATTCTTCATCTATGTTATCTAGATTAATTTCTTCACCAGTTTTTTCTTCATATTTTTTAGCGAATTTTTTAATAGCTTTTTTAAGATCTTTTGTTTCTATTTCATCTGAAGCTCCTGCTGCATATCTTAATACTTGACTAGTAAAATTACCAAATTCATCATATAAGTCATCAACGTCAATGTATTCTTCCATTTCGCTAATAGCTTCTGTTAATTCTTCTGTTGTTATTTCTTCTTTACTATCGATGAAATCTCCAAAATTTAGTTTACCAGATTCTTTTACGATATCTTTGGCAATATTACCAATGTTGTCTCCTGATAATAATATTCTACTTGCAGTTAGGACACCAAATGTTCCAATAAGAATGAACATTGCTATTCCTAACATAATTGTTAAAAATACTTTTAATGCTTTCATTTAAACTCTCCTTTGTTTTCTCCCATGTTATTAAATTGTTTTAAACTATCTTGTGGATAGATTTGGCTATTTAATGGCATAGGACCATTTTGTTGATCTATATTTGTCATATATTGTGGTATAGCTGTTTCAGTTACTTGTTGTAACTGTGGTTTATCTTTTCTCTTATATAATATCTTTATTAAGAAGAAGATTAGTAAAGCTGTGAAACCAATAGCAAAACAAATAATAGATATCTTTTTAAATTTAATACTTAGTTCTCCTAAGATTTTTAATAAGAAGTCATTCAAGGTTATTTCATGACTATATTTGTCTATCAATATTTTTAGGATTAAGGCTCCTACTCCATTAGAAATAAATACTGATGAGATATGTAATAATATTTGTTTTATATCTCTATTTAAGATAATAATAATTATTATACAAGCAAGTATAATAGCTATTGTTATATCTTGTACTTTTTGATCATAGACAAATCCTACTACTTTTTTTACTCTTTTAGATATAAATGAAGTTTTAGCCATGTTTTCATCTAAATCATAAAAGAACTTAAAACTTTGAGTACGATCTGCATCTAATCCTGTAGATGTTTCGTAGTCTTCTAAGTAACCATCTACTTTTTCTTTTAATTCATTAAATTCTGGTTTTTCTACGTTTGGTACACCATTAGAATATAAGACATATTCAGCAAAGAATTTAATATATAAATCTTCTATTTCTTCGTTATTAAAATATTTTTTGTAATTATCTGTTGTATTAGATCCATTTACTAGTTTAATAAAATAGTCATCTGAATATGTATCTCTTGAATGATATACTGTTTTAATTACATTAGATAAGTTATCTACAGTTAAATTCTTTTTAGTTATTACAACAAAACTAAAGACGAAGATCGCCATTATAAGAATAAAACCTGCGAGATTAGAAATTATTTTTTTCACCTCATCACCTTATCTTTCTATATAAATTATAATATAATATAGGTGGTGATGCTAGATGGAAAATTATGAAAAGCTACAAAAGATTATCGATGATTCTAAGAGTATTGTCTTTTTTGGTGGTGCTGGTGTAAGTACCGAATCTGGAATTAAAGATTTTAGAAGTGTTGATGGTTTATATAATGAAAAATATGATTATCCTCCAGAAATAATGCTTAGTAGAACTTTCTTTGATGAACATCCAGAAGAGTTTTATAAGTTCTATAAAGATAAATTAAATCCTGAAGGAATTGAACCTAATGTTACTCATAAGTATTTAGTTAAACTTGAAAAAGAAGGAAAACTTAAAGCTGTTATTACGCAAAATATTGATGGCTTACATGAGAAAGCTGGCAGTAAGAATGTTTTACTTTTACATGGTACTACATATGTTAATCATTGTATGAATTGCGGCAAGGAATATGATTATAAGTATGTATTTAATAGTAAAGGAATACCTAGATGTAGTTGTGGCGGTATTATTAAACCAGATGTAGTTTTATATGAAGAACCTTTAAATGATGTTACTGTAGCTAAAGCTATTGATGCTATTGGTAATTGTGATACTTTAATAGTTGCTGGTACTAGTTTAGTTGTATATCCTGCTGCTATGTATGTTAATTATTTTAGAGGTAAACATCTAGTTATTATTAATAAAGATTTTACTCAGTATGATTATAAAGCTGAGTTAGTTATTCATGATAAGATGGGAAATATTTTTAGTAAATTAAAATAACCAAGTTAAACTTGGTTATTTTCTATGTAGTTATCTAGATCTTGTTTCCAGTTTGAAGATAGTGATTTTTCTTCACATATGCAGTCAAAGGCTTTACCTACAGAAGCAAATAATGTATCTACTCCTCTTCTACTCTTTTTATAGTTAGCAGTATTAGATGTTCTAATACCAATAGATGATGCTTCAGAGTATGAATCTATATTGGCACCAATATAGATGAATTCCCAATTAGAGTGTTTCTTGATTAGTTTTCTTATTTTTTCTTTATCATATTCATGAGATGCATTTTCTAAACCATCTGTTGTAATAACAAATAATACTTTGTTATTTTTTATTTTCTTATCTAATGAATTTATTGTTTTACCAATAGCGTCCATTAATGCTGTACAACCTCTTACATAGTATTCTTTTGGAGTTAGTTTTTTTACCTCAGTTATATTCTTTCTTTCATATAGTACTTCGTATTGGTCATCAAATAATACTGTTGTTACTTTAGTATTTTTATTCTTCTTATGACTTTTTATAAAGTAATTAAATCCTCCGATAGTATCTTCTTCAATTCCTGACATAGATCCACTACGATCTAAGATAAATACGATATCTTGTTCTTTCATTTTATTTTCCTCCTCTAATGATTTTATTTATTTCTTCATATAAATCTGTATGATTTATAATGTTGAAATATTGGTTATTATAGTTTCCTTCGATATGGAAACTGGCATCAAAGATTCTTAAGTATTCAAATGATTTATTTAGTATTTTTTCTTCAATGAACTTTATTATGCTTTGATATTTTTTATTACTTAGTTTTTCTCCTTTGCTGATTCCTTCTTTAGTTACTTTACCTTCTAAGAAAGGAGCGATTCTTTGATATTCATGATAGTAATAGATGTTTTGATCTTTAGTTACTATGAAACCTGATCTACCTGGTGTTGGACTTAATCCTGCCCAACTATATACTTCTATTAAGATATTTTTTCTTAGTTCTTCTAATTTGTTTTTCATTTCTTTTTTCCCTCTTTCTGATATAATGATATTAGAAATAAGACCTTTTTTGGTCACTTAGAAGGAGACATTTATGAAAGATAAGTTATTAGCTTATATTAATGAAAACTTGCATAAATCAGGCGTTTTAGGCTTTAAAAAAGCCAGATACAATGTAGATCAGGCTCGTTGTTTAAGTTCAGCTAAGTTAGAAGAGATGGAATCGGTAGTAGATAGATCTAATGATTTCTTATATGATGCAGAATATTCTAACGTAGATGATTATATTACCAATAATAAAGATGATGAAAAGTTTCAAAAACTATTATTTAAGTATATTGATGAACGTGGTTTAAAAGATAGTGATGTTTATAAAAAGGTACATATTGATAGAAGATTATTCTCTAAGATAAGAAATGATGAATATCATCCTAGTAAAGAAACAGTTATCTTATTAGGTTTAGCACTAGAATTAAGTGAAAAGGAATTTGATGAATTTATTACTAGTGCTAGTTATTCTTTACCTAAAAACAACGTTTATGATTTAATTATTAGATTCTGTTTTGTAGAAGGTATTTATAAATTAAAGCAAGTTAATGAATTATTAGATTCATATAATTGTAAATTATTTTCATATTAAAAAGAAGTATTACTACTTCTTTTTTAATTGGATATTTTCTTCTCTATTTAATAAATCAGTTAGTACTTCTAGAGGAATAGTACAATGGAAGTCTGCTTCGTCATCTTTAATAGTAAAGAATTTAAGACGAGTTCTTGTTCCTCTATTTATTACTTCAACATGATTATCTTGAATACTTTTCATAATGCTTTTTATTAGATAAGGATTATAGATATATGGTTTTTGTCTGGTTTGATATTGTTCTTGAAATAAGTACATTATGATATTACTTATACGATTCTTTTCACTTTCAAATCTTTCTTGTGCTGTATCAGACAGATGACTACAAAAGTCGATTACTCTTTCTTGATAATCTATCTCAATTAGTCTGCCTTTAGCTTTTTCTATCTTTTTTTCGATTTGTTCTAGTTCTGGATGATCAGAACTAAATTTACCAATACCAATACTTGCACGATAGATTATTGTATCATCTAAGAAATGAGGGTCATGAGTTAGATAGTAATCTAATGCTTGTACTTCTAATAAACCTGCTAGTAGTTCTTTAGTTGTATCATCTAATGTATGTAATTCTTGTTTTAATAAGCTATCTAATATTTCATCCATTTTATTCATAAAGTTATCTTCTGTTTTATGAATATATCTTCTAGTTTCTTTATCTACTCTAAAGGTTGAATTAAAGATTAATCCCCTTTCTTCGTTTGATAATTCTTTTGGAAGTTCTAGTTGAATTATTTTAGCTCTACTAGGTGGATTAGACATTCTTATAATATTAGATGGTTTGAATTCTATTACGTTGTTTGATTCTGCTTCATAAGATTCTACTTTTTTAGCTAAATCAATTAAATACTCTAGTTCTATTACTATTCCGTCATAGTATAGTTTGTTATCTTTTATTACAAAATGATTATCTAAGATATCAAGTAGCATTTTTTTGTTTCTTATATCTAGTTCTTCAATTGTAGAAAGTCTTGTTTTTAAATATAGTAATACAATACTTAGACATACTGAAAAATCCAAAGAAGGTTCTTCGGATTTTAGGGTTTCTTTACTATCTAATAATTGTAAATATGTGTTATACTCCCCTGACATAGTATCACCTATCGTAAATTATATTCTTTAATAAATTGTTCTATTTGTTTTTGTAATTTTTTCTTTTCAACTTGTGAATTAGTTGTTTTATATTTACTAATTGCATTTAGGATTTCTGCTTTATCTTCAACATCTAAATATAGTTCATATATTTTATCTTTTATATCATCATATATTTTATTATCTTCATCCGGTACCTCTGTAGGTAGTTGGAAGAATTCTGTTAAGTTATTACCTAATTCATAGTTTATTGTGTTTCTTACTTTTAAGCCCATTTGTAATCACCTCTTATATATTAACATAAAAAAAGATGATTTAATCATCTTTTTAATATTTTGTATTTTTGTGACCATCTTTTAAAGCAAAGTTAATATTTTCTATTAGTGTTAATAAATCTCTAATATTTATTGTTGCTTTAAATGTAGTCTTTCCTACTTGATTATTATATGATTCAAATGTTACTTGAGTACCATTGTTATTTAAGTATACTCTACCATATTTAACTGCATTAATGATTTGTTTAATTATTTCATTATTAGCAAATGAAATATCTAACATTGAATCTTTTTGTTCTTCTCTAACTGAATCTTGTAAGTAAGTACATGTTTTTTGATACTTAGTTTCTTCTTGTTCAATTATATGATATTTTTCTATTAAAGTAGTTAGACGAGCTTTGATGTCTTTGAATTGTTCATCGGTAACTGTAATAGTATCTAATACTACCTTGTAGTCATCTATTTGTCTTTTTACATCGGCTTTTTCTTTTCTTAAACGATTAATGGCTTGTACTAAAGTTTTACGATCTTCTAATGATTGTTGTAAGTTTTCTGGTATATAAGCACTAATCTTTAAGTCTGTTAGAGATATTTCATTGAAATCTATTTCTTCTGCTTCTAATAAATCAAAGTATTGATTTATTAAACCAATGATTATTTCTCTTTTTTCTTTAGCTTCACCTAGTAATAGATATTCTTGAGCAGATTCATTGCATCTAGCATTGCTATTAATGAATTCTATAAACCAGTTATTGATATCTTTCTTTTGTTCTTCTAATGGTTTTGTATAGAATTCTTGTCCTGCTTCTTCAGCTCTTTTTACTATAAAGAATAAATCACTTAGTTTATAACGATCTATTTCTACTTTATATTCTTTTGGTATTTTACTTTTAAAAGTCTTTATTAGTTCTTCTACTCTTACTATAGGATTATCTTTTACATCAGCATTAGTTAATACTTCTGCTTTAGCAAATTCTACATCGTAATCAGTTCTTGTATTTGATGATAGTGATACTAAGAATGATTTTGTATGTCTTAAGTAATCTATTAAAGATATTTTATCAGAAATATCTGCTTCTTCATGTTTGTTATAGAAGTATAGTTTTTGGAATTTTTTTCTTTTGAATCCTTCAGATAATCTATATAACCAAGCTTCTGGTAAACTTGCTTCTACTTTTTCACTTGATACATATACTGAGCTATCATCATCTAAGATATAGTTATCTTCTTTGAAAGCTTCGATGATGTTTCTAATAAATCTTTCTGGATGTCTTTGATCTTTAGGATCTATTATTGGTGCAACAGTTGGTTTTTCATAAACTCCTTTAATTACACCAGTTCTAACAAATGTATCTAAATCAAAAGGTGCTGGTTCATGATAGTTAGCAATTAGATTATTTATTGAAACTATATTGAAAAGATTTGATCTTTTATTGTTAAATGTTTTGGTACTAGAAAAATCAGTGAATATTTCTCTATTCAAATCAGTATCATTTATTAAATGGTTAAGTAAAACTTCTAGACATGATAATTCTTGAATAAACATAATACTCACTTCCTTTCTATTATCTCAGTTTTTATTATAACATAATTGGGTATAAAAAAATAGAAGTTTTACTTCTATTGTTTCTTTATATCTCTATCTAGAAAGAAATAAGTTC
>JAFPMR010000216.1 GCA_017411235.1 Bacilli bacterium
GGATTTTGATTCTTTAAGGTGTTCTTGATATTAAATGTTTTAATACCATTATTTGTAGTAGTAGTTATCTCAGTATCATAATTATCAACTTCGTCTTCTTCTACTGTGTATTCAACAAGAGCACCATTTATATATTTAGGAAGTTCAATTGTTTTAGTCCAGTTATCAGTGTATTCTATATCAATAGTAGAATGTTTTGTACCATTAGCATAGATGTTTACTGCTATGCTAGTTGGACGATTTTCATTTTGTTCATCTACCCATTCTTTGTTAATTGTAATACTTGTTGTTTGTGGAACGTGTTTATTAGTTATAGTTATGATACCATTATTTGATTCATATTTTGGATCTTCATAGTCGTTACTAAAAACTACTTCTACAACGGAATAAACAATTGGAGTTGTTGTTCCATTAAATTTTGGAAGGTCTTCGAAAGTATGTGTCCATCCAGTGGTTTCATCTAAAACAACCGTTCCTCCCTCTACAGGAGTTCCATCTGCTAATAATTGAACTGTAACTGAACCTGGTCTTAGACCATCTTTATTATTATCATCATCCCATACTTTATTAACTGTTATATCTGTTACATTTGGTGTATGAGTATTTGTTATTTGATAAGTAATAACATTATCTGCTTCATCAACTTTTGTTATTACTGGTTTTTCATAACCAGTAACTTGGGTTTCGGTTAGGGTATAGGTGATTGCTCTACCATTATTATTCATTGGTAAGTTTTCAAATGTGAAGTGCCAGTTATTATCTGGGCCTTTTTCTACTTCTTTAGTTATGTTAGTACCATCTGAACCTTTTAAGTTAATGGTAATAGTGTCTGGTCTTAAACCGTCTCTATCATTACCATCGTTCCATTGTTTATAACCTTCTATTGTTATTTTTGCTGGTTCATGTTCGTTGGTTATTGTTACTGTACCATCTTGTTTATCGATACCTTTTAATGTATATCCTTCAGGAATGTTAGGTTCAGTAACTGTGTATTCTATTATATTATCGTTTTCATCGTATAGTGGTAGATCTTCTAAGTTTGCTGTCCATCTTTCATGGTTATATAGTGTTATTTTGATTGTACCGTTCAAATAAACATCTAAAGAATCTGGACGTATGCCATCACGATCGTTTTCATCGTCCCATACTTTTGTAATTGTTAGATTAGTTAATTTTGAACTAGCAACACATTCTGCTGGATATAAGTCAACTTTGAATGAATCTGTTTGAGAATATTGATCAACATATACGTATGGTTCTACATTTCTTGCTTCCCAGCATTGTGAAACGTTAGTTATATCATAAGTTTCATCACAATGACCAATATAGCCTGTATACTGAGCATAATTATAGGTGAATGATAAATCATTAAATACAGTACAGATTTCATCTCCAGTTTCGTTATGGTATGTGATTTCGTCTAAGTATATATCATTTAATGTTCCGTTATGGTATATTTTTCCTTCTATCCACGGATTTGTTAAAGAAATAGGTGATTGAGCAGTATATACTTTTAAGGTTACATATTTATATGAACCTTGAATATCAACTTTTGTAACTTGCCAATATTTTGAGATTATTTCTAGTTGATCCGAGTCATGCAATGATTGTTCACTGGTTGCTCCAATGTAAGGTTGGTCTATAGAATATGGTGTACATATTGTTTCAATTTCTCCCGGATTGACTTCAACATCTTCACAATCTTCTTCTGTTATATCCTGGAAATAACCAAGTTCATCGCCATTCCATTTGGCATAAGCGATATAAACGCCAGGATCATTTATGTCTGTTCCGTATTTATATACTTTACCAACTGTATCACTAGTAAAGGTTACAACATCAACATCTTCATATTCAAGATTGTTGAGTGAATAACTAACGCTTTTGTTTTGCAGTTTATTAATTACTGGTAAAGTAATAATTACAGCAATTATAGTTAGAAACACTAAAATTTTGCTTATATTTTTACTTTTCATATTCATCACCTATGATATGGTTTATTATAGATTAATCTTATCATTTTAATGAATAAAATTCAATGAGATGATATAATAACTATAAGGTGTGGTAAATATGGAAAAACTATCGAAAGAAGAAAAGAAAAAATTAAAACAAGAAGCTAAAGAATCTAAGAAAGAATCTAAGAAAATAAAAAAAGAAGAAAAAGAAATAGTTAAAGAAGTTAATCATAAGAATAAGAAACCAATAGATAAGAATATGATTCTTATTGGTTTAATTATTCTTTTAGCAGTAGGTTTATTAACAACAACTGTTAGTTGTGTTTTACTTGCTAGAAAGATTAGTAAATTAGAGAATAAATATGATGATCTAAGTAAGACTAGTGAAACTATTATGGGTATTATTAGTACTGATGATGGTACTGGGGATAAGATTAATAATATTAGTACAGAATTAGAAACTATTAAAGCAGATATTTCTACTTTAACAGAGAGTAATAATAATTTAGTTGCTACAGTAGAAAGTAATAATCAAGCTATTACTAATTTAAATAATAAAGCTAAGAGTATTGATGAAACTAAGTTAAAGAGTTTATATTCTTTATATGATTGGAATAAAGGTTTAAAAGCTCAAGCAACTACAGGTTATGGGGCTTCTTATGCTGTTTATAATACTAAGTATACTTTAGCAAATTCAAGATATGGAGCACATTATTATGCTTATTGTTTAACTTCTGTATTACAAGGTGAAATGCCGGAGATTTGCAAATAATGAATAGAGAAATAGTAGAAGGAATAGATGATGATACTTTAATAGTATTATTAGATGACGAAGAAAAAGACACTTA
>JAFPMR010000217.1 GCA_017411235.1 Bacilli bacterium
ACCAATTAGATGGTAGTTTACAAAAGAAACGTCATTTACTAGTAAATGCTACTAAAGGACCTATCTCTAAAAGAGATATCCTAGGTCTAATTAACTTCTTTACTCAACTTAATTATCCATTTACTGAACCAGTAGTAGAAGAACTATCTAGAATAAATGATAAACTAAGTATTCATCATCAAGAAAAACTAAGAGATCTAGATGCTATAGACTTAGAAATCCTAATGAATCCAGAATATGGAGAATTAGCATTCCATATCTATGAAAATTTAGATAAAATAGATGCCTTTATCGAAGAAAAAACACATCGAGATTTAGATGAAGAACACAAAAAAACACTAGGTTAAAAATATAGCAAAATTTGACCAAAAACCCCTTTTTATAGTAAAATTTTACTCATGAAGAGGGGTTTTGTTTATGATGACTTATGCAGAAATCAATGAATTTCTAAGTCACTTTAATACAAATTCATATAATAGAAGTCAAATAGGTAATGATAAACACATTATCATTACTATTTATGAATATTTAATAAAATTAAATATTTCTAAAGAAACAGCAGAAGTATTAATAAGTAATATAGCTTATTTAAGAAAAGATAATTTAAATATATCTCTATATTTAGAAATCTTATCTAAATCACTAGGATATATCAATGAATATGACTTAAAAGACATTATTAAAGTTACTAAGGATATCCATGATATATATTATAAAAATGCATCTAAATATTCATTAGATGACTATATTCATGATACTAGCGATGTAAGATTAACTAAACTATTCTTAAATAGAAATAGTAAATATATCGAAAAAGTATTTGAAAATAACGATGTAGCTGACTACTTATGTAGTTTAAAACTAATAGCAGCTATGGAATTAGATAAAAATGACTATAAAGAGTTTATTGGTTACTTAGAAGACTTTAAACAATATAAAGATCAATATTCTCCATTATTAGTTATAAAAACATATGAAAAATTAAGAGAATCATTAAAAGCTATTAATAGATTATTCTGGGATATCTACTTTGGTAATGAATACCTAGTAGCATTAAATAAGAATAGTATCCCAGTAGAAGATATCTATAATAAGAATATCTTTAAATATGATTCTAAAAATAGAAGACAACTAGCTATTCCTGTTCAATTAGACTTATTTAGTTTAGAAGAAGAACAAGAACCTAAAATAGAAGAAAACGTTAATTGTTTACAAGTTTGTTCTATTTATAATACATCTGAATTACCTGACTTCGATGAAGAAAAGGATTTACTAATGTATTATAGAAATCTATTAGATGATAAACAAACAATTATACTTCCTAAATTAAAAAATGATACAAGACAAACTTATATCTATGAATTAAACTAAGAAAGATAAAAATCTTTCTTTTTTTATGCTATAATTATTATGGTGATAATATGAATAAAGAACTAATTAATAAGCTACTAAATGAAGCAAAAGATGTAGCTTTAACTAACTTCTGTTGCAATTACTCAAACTTTACTGTTGGAGCAGCCTTACTAACTGCTGATGGTAAAATCTACAAAGGATTTAATGTAGAGAACCATGGTATCCAATCTATATGTGCTGAAAGAGTAGCATTTACTAAAGCCTTATCTGAAGGCAATAGTAAATTTGCTTGTATAGCTGTAGTAGGTAAAAAACTAACAGAAAAAGAATTTGGTAAAACATTACCATGTGGTTATTGTAGACAATTTATGTCAGAATATGCAGAACCAGATTTTACTATTTATACATATGATGACAAAGAACAAAAGTTATATTCATATAAACTAAAAGACTTATTACCAGAAAGCTTTAATTTATAGAAAGGGGATATATATGGAAAATAAAGATGTAATGTACCATATTGGTCTATCTAAAAAAGATATTAAAAAAGCTAAATATGCTATTATAGCTGGAGATCCAGGTAGAATACCTAGAATAGCTCAAGAACTAAAAAATCCAGTACATTTAAAAACAAATAGAGAATATACATCATACCTAGGAGAACTAGAAGGACAAAATGTTCTAGTAATGTCTCATGGTATTGGTGGTCCTTCAACTGCTATAGCAGTAGAAGAACTAGCATTACTAGGTGTAAAAACTATTATTAGAGTAGGTACTAGTGGTGGAATGCAACTAACAGTAGATGCTGGAGATATCGTTATAGCTCATGGAGCTATAAGACAAGATGGTACATCAAAAGAATATGTACCAGTAGAATTCCCAGCTATAGCTGACTTAGATGTAACTAATTCATTAAAACAAGCAGCTGATGAATATAAATACACTAACTTCGTTGGTGTAGTCCAATGTAAAGATTCATTCTATGGACAACATTCTCCAGGTAGAATGCCAATAGCATAT
>JAFPMR010000218.1 GCA_017411235.1 Bacilli bacterium
CTATAGCACCTGCAAAAGAAGTAAGTATAGTTCGTCCCTTCTTTGTCATAAGATTATTTAAAGATAAAGACAAAGCCGTTTTAAAACTCATAGAAGTCTTTTTATTACTAACAAATTCTTTATTAGATTCTTTATCTTTACAAGGATTAGAATCATCAATAATCTTTCCATCTAATAATTTAATTATTCTATTAGAATAACTATTAGCAAGATCAGGATTATGTGTAACCATAATAACTAATTTATTATTAGATATTTCTTTTAATAATTCCATTATTTGAATACTTGTTTCTGAATCTAATGCCCCTGTAGGTTCATCAGCTAGTAATATATCAGGATCATTTACTAAAGCCCTAGCGATAGCAACTCTTTGTACTTGACCACCGGACATCTGATTAGGTCTTTTATACATATGCTTAGATAAACCAACTTTTTTAAGTACTTCTTTACTTCTTCTAATCCTTTCTTTTTTAGGAATACCAGATAAAGTTAAAGCAAGTTCAACATTAGATAAAGCACTTTGATGTGGAATCAAATTATAACTTTGAAAAACAAAACCAATAGAATGATTTCTATAAGTGTCCCAATCTCTATCATTATATTTTTTAGTAGATTTACCATTTATAATTAAATCTCCACTACTATAATCATCTAATCCACCAATAATATTTAGTAAAGTGGTTTTACCACTACCAGAAGGCCCTAATATTGATACAAACTCACTCTCTCTAAATTTTAAATTAACATTATCTAAAGCTTTTTGTTTAATATCATTACTCTCATATACTTTAGTTATTTTCCTTAATTCTAACATTATATCAAACCTTTCTTTATATTATATTAATTATTCTTAAATAAAGAAGGAATATTTACTTTAGGCATCATCATCTTAATATCTTGACTTACACTAAATTTAAAATTCTTATCTTCACTAGCATATTCTTCTCCATCAATACACCAAGATGCCTTAAGCTTACTAATAAATTCTATTTCAAAATTATCAGTCTGATAATAAGTAACACCAGGTACATCTTTAGGATTCTTTGTATTTATCATAATAAATATTCTTATCAATTCAGCAAAATTCTTAACCTTAATTAAAGCTACTTCAAACATATTATCATCCAATTTAAAATCATAATATATATCACTAAAACCACCCACATTAGAAGTATTAGTAATAAAGAAAAATGTATAATTACCTTCATATTCATTACCGTCTATTATATATTTAACATCATAATGATGCATTTTATGAAAAAATCTTTTAACCCCATGAATAAAATAAGCCAACCTACCATATGTTTTCTTTAAATCTCTAGGTGTTGAATAAGCTATATCTACATAATCTCCTAAAGCAGCAACATAAACAAAAGGAGAATCATTAACATAACAAACATCAACATCCTTAACTTCCCCTTCCAATATTCTATTTAAATTTTCTACAATATCGCTATTAAGGCCATACATACTACCAACATCATTAGTACTACCCATAGGTAAATCTGCTAACATTAATCTTTTTTTTCTAAGGATATTACCAGTAACAACTTCATTTAAAGTGCCATCTCCACCACAACTAATAACTAAATCAACATCTTCTGGTAAATTCTTTACAATATTAGTAGCATCCTTAGAATATTTAGTATATATTAACTCAGTTTCATAATTATATCCCTTTAAAATATTAACCAATATTTGAAAATCAATTTTTTTAGCCTTACCACTTTGAGGATTAATAACCATAACAC
>JAFPMR010000019.1 GCA_017411235.1 Bacilli bacterium
AATGGTCTTGGAGGATTATAGAGGGATAGGGATAATTGGTATGCATATGTTGATACTAATATCACTGGCCCTGGAATATTAAAGATGAAGTTTACTGCTTACATTCCTGTATATGGATAGACAGTAGGTAATGATATGACTAGAACTGAAGTAGCAGTATGTGATACTAATGTAAGAATTTAGAAATAATGTTATGTATTGAAGTATGGAGTTAGGACTCTACAGAACATATAGAAGTAAGTACTACTTGGGTATCCCCAATGTAGGTATGGACAGAAGAAGCTAGTACTAGAATAGATGTAAGTGCAGAACTTTCTTAGGGAATTGAAGTTACTTGTACTAATGTTTCTGAGAAAATTGAAATAAGTGCTACATTTACTCATGAGATAGAAGTATGGACGTCTTATGTGTGCTCTTTGTATGATGGAGATTAGCTTACCCCTTATTTGAATATAATACCTAATATAGTAAAATTTTCTTGTGCTGGAGATACAGTAAGAACAACACAATTGTTTAGTAATATAAATTGGTATATAGACGAAATAAATAAAATAAAATAAGTAAAATGAGTGGACAAAGATATTATCAGGATGGTGAAAAACCATATGAAGGAGGATTTGGTAAGTTTTATTATAATAAAACGTAGGGTTCTGGTAACCCAAATCCACAAGATATAAACTGGATGACAAATATCAATCTATCTAGAACAGATAGGACAAAAACAATGTACATAAATCCAGTTGCACATTCGATTCCCAGTCTTCCAATAGATATTTCATAGAATAAAAGTAATTTATTATTGTTAGTAGGATGTATAGATGGAAGACAAGTAAATAATGACCCTCTGCCTGTTATTGAAGATTCTACTTTAAGAGAATCTGGATGTACTTACTATGTAAATGAAAATTAGTTATCTGGGGATATAGATGTTATAATATTAACGAACGGTAATGTTTTAGATACTAGTTTAGTAGGTAGTGGTGGTATAATTTCTTCAATAGATACTAAAAACATTAGTTATTATAATATAATAGATGGGGATATTCCGATGTATTATGAAGGAAATAACCCTCAAAGTAATTAGATATACCAACAGTATCCAAATTTGAGTGCAAAACCTCTTTATACGTATATTGGAAAAGATTTAAATTATAAATCATTCATCCATGCAGAAGGTGAATTTGATAGTATTACTTACAATAACAATAATAAAGTAACCAATATAGATATTACAAACGGTGGTATATTATTTACTGAAAATAGAGATTATTCAAAAAATGATAACTTAGTTGCAATAAAAATAAAAATTAACTTATCTTCTTTAGAATATGCAGGTAATGCAAGTAGAGTAAAAATAGTCACGGCTGTATATGATGATGGAGAAACTGGAGGAGTAAGTGCTGAATATGACGAATGCAAGATAATATATATTGAATTTAGATTAAATACAGAAGGAGCTTCAATATCTGGTGATGATGAGTTAAATTTTGATGAAAGAGGTATTATTAATGGAGACCATGATGTTGTAACAAGTATAACAGCTACGGTTCCTTGGATTATAGAAGAAACAAACACAGGTTCTAATGAATAATAAATATGTCAGGTAAAAGAATATAGAATTTATGGATAGATAATAATGAACCTCCATAGACCAATGTGGTTTGGATAAGACCAGGTTGGGGAATATTTTATTATGATGAAGGAAGATGGATTCCTATTTTAGGTAATTGTTGTATATTAAAAGAAGACCTTATATCAGGAGTTACCTTAGGAGGAGTCAATTTCAAAGACTTATTTGTAGCAGGTACTTCAATAGAAGAAGTACTTAGGATATTACTTAGAGCTTTAAGTAATGAAGATAATAAAGGATTTATATGTACTGGTGGAGGAACAGTAATTAGGACAGGAGGAGGCAGTGCAATTCGATTAACTAGTTTAAATTAATATAAAAATGAGTGAAATAGCAAA
>JAFPMR010000219.1 GCA_017411235.1 Bacilli bacterium
AGCTTTTAAACTATGTTTCTTTAAGTCTCTATTAATAACTCTTGATAACATTAAAGTATCGATAATTGGATTCTCTAATTCTCCTAAACCATATTTATAATATGCCATATCTAACATACTCTTATCGAAACGAGCATTATGAGCTACTAGTGGAAGATCTCCTATCCATTCTTTAAAACGTTTAGTAACATTTTCTTCATTGTCCGCATCTTTAACATCGTCATCTGAAATATCAGTAACTCTTGTAATAGCTTCATCAATATGATGCCCAGGATTTATAAGTTCATCAAATCGATCAACAACTTCTCCATTGTGAACCTTAACTCCACCAATTTCAATCATGGAATCTCCAAGTCCAGCATTGAACCCTGTTGTTTCTGTATCGAATACAACAAAAGTATTACCTTCTATTTTTTCTTTATTTGGATTGAAGCAAACATTTAAGAATGTTTCACACATCTCTATTTCTGCTCCATATCCAGCTTTAAAGAATTTTAGATTTTTCTTTTCTTCTTCAGCTGCTTCAATCATCTTTTCAATTTCAGCGATACCTTCTTCGTTACCGCTTTCTTTTATCTCTTCTAATGATTTCTTTAAATCATCAATCTTAGCTTGAGCAGCTTTTTTAAGTCCTTTATTATAATCTGTAACTTCACCAAAGACATGAGGAAAAGACTGAACACAATCATGATCAGTTATTGCTATACCAGCATGTCCCCACTTCATAGCTTGTTTAACCAAAGCTACTTCATCACAAACTCCATCCATTTGTGACATCATTGTATGAGCATGTAATTCTACACGTTTTTCTTCTTCTTTATCTTCTCTTTTTATAGTAGGAGCTTCTTCAAGTTCATCATAGCTTCTAAAATTAAATACTAAATCATTAGCAAAGTTATCAAATCTAACTTGTCCTTTAAAACTAAACCATTTACCATCTTTTAATTCTTTACTCTTATTAGTAAAATCTTCTTCATCTTTGGCAAATGCTTTAGCTAAAATACTTGAAGTATTATCACTTATTTTTAAAGTAATTAAATATAAATCTCTACCATCTTTAGTTTTCAATTGATTAAACTCAGAACCAAATATATATGCTTCTAAATGAACATTATTTTCTTCTTGATCAATTGAATCAATAGTTACTACTCCTTCTCTAGAATAGTTAACTTTCTTTTTAGGAGTCCATCCTCCCTTAGTATTAGAATATTCAGCACCAGTTTGTTCTTCAATTACTATTTCTTTTTCTAAATCTGCTTGAATTTCTTCTTGAATTCTTTTTTCATTCTCTTCATTAATAGCAGTTGTTATTTCCATTTCATAAAAACCTAGTTCAACTAAACCATCTACTAAGCCTTTAATCTCTTTTTGTAACATATCATATTCTTCACTCTTAGAGTCTAATTCAATAATAATAAAATCATCATCAATGCTTATATTCTTATTTTCTAAAGAAACTAATGAAGGTCTTTTAACTATCAACTCACCTAATAATACTTTAAAGGCCTCTAGTATATCTTCATCATTAATATCATTATAGATAAATGTAATATGACATTTATTCTTACCATTAATACCTTTCTTAGCACATTTAGTAAGCTCTAAAGTAGCAACAGGATTAATTGGTTTATCGTTTTCAATAAATACTTCAAATGATTCTTTTTTCTTGTTTAAAACAACTCTAGATATAGAAGCTTCACTAAAATCATTATTAGTATCTTCAAAACCTATTGATGTAAAAAACTTAGCTAATTTCTCCTGCATTCTACTTCTCTCCTTCTATAGTTTTTCTATACCACTTACAACTATTTGGTATTTATCGTTTCTTCTCGTAACTTGACCTTTAATACTTACTAAGTCACCCTTACGACATTCAATTAGATATCTATTATATTTAGGAAACACTATAAAGTCTCCTGTACCAGTTTCATCACTACCCATGATGAATCCCATATCTTCAGCTTTTTTAGTTTTAATCTTCCTAATGCTATCTATTATAACAACTGAAGTAACATATTTGTCAAAGAAATTTCTTATATTTTGTAATTTCATAATACCATCTTGATATTTTGAAGCTGGATGATTAGTTACATAATAACCAAACGTTTCTAGTTCCTTATTCATTAACTCAGTATCATCATATTCATCACTAACTTCATAATTAGGTTTCATGACTAATGATTCATCTAAATCACTACATAAACTAGCATAATCTAAAGCACTATCAATTGTTTTAAATAAT
>JAFPMR010000220.1 GCA_017411235.1 Bacilli bacterium
GATATAATGAAAAAAGTAATATTAGTAGATGGTAATAATTTATTATTTAGAAGTTATTATGCAACAGCCTATACTGGTAATATCATGAGAAATAAAGAAGGATTTCCTACTAACGGATTGTTTGGATTTGTCAATATGTTAAATAAAATTATAAATGAAGAAAAACCAGAATATATAGCAGTAGCTTTTGATATAGGAAAAACATTCAGACACGATGAATATGAAGATTATAAAGGTGGAAGGAATGCCACCCCAGATGATTTAAAAGCCCAGTTTCCAGTAGCTAAAGAAATATTAACAGCCTTAGGTATAAAATATCTAGAATGTCCAGGTTACGAAGCTGATGATATAATAGGTACTCTAGCTAAAGAAGTAGATAACAATAAAGACTTTATAGCAACAATAGTAAGTAGTGATAAAGACTTATTACAACTAATAAGTGATGAAGTAGAAGTAAAACTCTTAAAATCTAAAGATTATATCAGAATGAATAAACAAACATTTATAGATACTTACGGTATAGAACCAGAAAGAATGATAGATTTAAAAGGATTAATGGGAGATTCATCAGATAATATCCCAGGAGTAAAAGGAATAGGGGAAAAAACAGCCCTAAAACTATTACAAGAATATGATACCGTAGAAAATGTCTATAAAAATATAGAAAATATCAAAGGAGCTACTAAAACCAAATTAGAAGATGGAAAAGAATCAGCCTACATGAGTAAAAAAATAGCCACTATCTATAAAGATGCCCCAATAAATACAGACTTAGAAGATATAAAATTACTACAACCAGATACTAATAAATTAATAAATATTTATAAAAATCTAGAATTTCATTCATTCCTAAGAAATATAACTATACCTAAAACAGAATCTAAAGTAGAAGTAACAATTCTAGATAACTTAGATAATCTAAATATAACATCTCCAGTATCTATAAATATAGATTTAGATAATGAAAACTACCATTATGCCAATATCTTAGGTTTAAGTATCTATAATGAAAATACTAATATCTATATACCAGCAAATATTATTAATAATAATCTAAAACAATTAGAAAATATTGACATATCTACTTACGACTCTAAAAAACTATATGTATCATTAAAAAAATTAGGAATTAATTTATCAAACATTAAAGATGATATAATGATATCTTCATACTTATTAAATTATAATGTTAAAGATGATATAGCCTATCTTGCTAATGATTTAGGAACAAGTATTGAATTCTATAACAAAAAAGAAGAATTATCCCTACAAGATCTAGCTAAAAGAAGTCTCAAAAAAGCTAAATTCATCTATGAAATAACAGACAAATTAAATAAAGATTTAGAAGATGAAAACTTAACATATTTATATAAAGAAATAGAACTACCCCTAGCTATAGTCCTAGCTAAAATGGAACATGAGGGTATAAGAGTAGATAAACAAGTACTAAAAGATATGGGTACCGATATAAATAAAAGATTAAATGAAATAACAGAAGATATATATGAATTAGCAGGAGAAGAATTCAATATATCTTCCCCTAAACAATTAGGAGAAATATTATTTGACAAACTAAAATTACCATTCGCTAAAAAAAATAAAACAGGCTATTCAACAGATAGCAGTATCTTAAATAAATTAATAAATTACCCAATAGTAAGTAAAATATTAGAATATAGAATGCTATCTAAACTAAATAGCACTTACATAGAAGGTATTATTAATACCATAGGCCCAGATAACAAAATACACACAATCTACACTCAAACCCTAACTAGAACAGGTAGATTATCTTCTATAGAGCCAAATCTCCAAAACATAC